>SVTZ01000030.1 GCA_015063525.1 Oscillospiraceae bacterium | reverse complement strand
TATTCAGCAGGAGGAGCAGCGTAAGACTATAGAGGTTGCAAGGACCAACGCCGACATCGCAAGGCGCGAGAAGGAAGCCGAGCTTAAGGAGAAGGAAATCGCTATCAAGGAGCGCGAGCTTGACGCCGAGATCAAGAAGCAGGCAGATGCTCTTAAGTATCAGTCCGAAAAACGCGCAGAGGCCGATCTCATCAAGCGCCAGAAGGAAGCAGACGCACGTCAGTACGAGGCTATCCGCGCAGCCGAAGCAAGAAAGGCGGAGGCAGAGGCTCTGCGTTATGCTATGGAGCAGGAGGCTGAGGGTATCCGCGCGAAGGGTCTTGCTGAGGCAGAGGCTATCGAGAAGAAGGCAGAAGCACAGAAGAAGATGGGCGAGGCGTCCGTCCTCGAAATGTACCTCAACGCTCTTCCCGAGGTGGTCAAGAACGCAGCAACTCCTCTCGCTCAGACCGATAAGATCGTTATGTACGGCGATGGCAACTCCACAAAGCTCGTTGGAGATGTAATGAACAGTACAAGCCAGATTATGGAAGGTATGAAGGAGTCCACAGGCATCGACCTGGCTTCCCTTCTTGCAGGCTTCGTTGGCGGCAAGGCAGCTTCGGCTGATCAGCCCAGAGAATAATTAAAAACGGGGCAGGAAACTGCCCCGAAGGAGAAAATATGCTTTGTCCTTATTGTAACGAAGAAATGCAGAAGGGCTGTATTGATCAGGGCAGATTTGCTCTTGAATGGCGATCCCGATTACCCGGTGACAGATGGATCAACGATATGCGTGAGAAAAGAATCAAGCTTTCGTCTATCTGGAAAAGCGGATCTGTAATTGTACACTACTGCGAGAAATGCGGAAAGTTTATTATCGACCAAGAGGAGCTTGATGTATAAGCAAAATATTATTTAACAAAGAAAATCCGGCAGAAATGCCGGATTTTCTTGTACTTATAGTGAATTAAACCGTCACAGCCTCTTCGGTATCATACTTAAGAGGCATATCATAGTCGCGCTCGTATATCTCGCGCCAAACACGTGCGTTGTCTTGCATCATCTTGTCGATGCACTCCTTTCTCGAACGGGAGAGGTCGGGGTAAATAGGCTCCCCGATATTTATGGTGTATTCCTGCACCGGATAGCCGTCGTCGCCCATCTTATCTGAGTCCTTCATTGTGATAAAGCAGGGGAGAATAGGAACTTCGCTCTTGTATGCAATGCTATACGCGCCGCTTTTTAGGGGCTTTGGTTTTCTGTAATTCCACCACAGACTCTGCTCGGGGTAAATCAGCACGAAATGTCCGTCGCGAAGCAGCTTATCCACAGCAGCGCTGAACTTGTTCATTGTGTGTCTGTTGCTAGACAGCGGCAGGGTGTAGAAGTTTCGCATCAGGAAGCCGTAAAAACCGCCGAATGAGGTGTAATTTCCTTCTCTGATAACACGGTAAAGTATCTTATCCTTCACGCCCGAGCGTAAAAATGCTTCGTGCATTGCAAAGGTATCGAATGGGTTGAAGTGGTTGCAGGTTATAACCGCGCCCGAGGAAAGCTCCCTCATATTCTCAAGACCGCGGATCTCGCGGATTATCATTTGCTCCTCGCGCTGAATTTTCTCAAGAAAAGCCTTCGCCATTTTATAGGCTACCTCTGTCTTGAGCTTATCTGCGGTGCTCTGTCTGAAATAGTCGATTTGGTCGGGCAAAAGCTCCTTTGTGGGAGGATCGTCCTCAAGGTCGAGATCAAATGTTCCGCGGCGCTCATAGTCCTTAATTTTTTGTATAACGGCGACTCTGTCAGGGCTTCTTCTCGATAAATTAAGTGATTTCTGATAGTTCGTGTCGCTGTTTATCTCGTCAATTGCCATCTGATAGAGATTTTCTGCAGAGAGTCTGTCTCTTTCCCGATCCTCGTCGGTGTAGGCTTCAAGCTCCTGCCAAAGCTCTCCGTAAACCTCGGTATCCCTGGCATAATCCCAGAAAAGGTCTGCTTCGCGGCAGTCTCGGTAGTGCCAGGGCTTGTTTACCATTATGTAATGGATAATATGCGCTTCGCTTATGTCGTATGGGTACTCAAAGCCTTCGGTAACTGCGGTATTCCACCTCTGGTCAAGCCAGCATACGTGGTCTTTACAGATAAGGTTTAGGTAATCCTCGTCCTGGGTGACAACGAAATTGTACTCTCCGAGAAGCTTTAGGAATTTGTTTAGTAGATTGGTTTTTCTCCACATCTTCGAGTTGATAAGTATCATACCCGCGTTGAAGAAATTGTGTCTAGAAACTCCCACTACCTCCTCGGCATATCTGCCGTAAACATCCACCTGCACCATAGCCTGCTCGTGGCATCCGCCAACGAGATTGTCACCAAGCTCGGTGTCGTAAAGCCTTGAAACGTCTCCCTGAACAATAGTGTCGCTGTCGATGTATATGGCCTTCTCGTACTCGGGGAACATATCGGCAATAAAGAGTCTGAAATAGGTGGTCTTGGTATAGTAGTGGCGAATCGGCAGCTTGTCCTGAATTTTCTCAAGATAAGGGCTAACGTCCTCAAATCTTATGTCAAAATTCTCCTTCTCAAGCCTTCTTGTCACCTTCTGCATCTTCTCCGAGATATTGGTGTGCAGCACGTGGATCGAATACTTGCGTCTAGGGTCTGCGTTTTTTATAAGTGAACTGATAGAAACTATCATGTATTTTGCAAAAATGTCGTCGCAGGCATAAAAAATCGGTATTATTTCTTGTTTCATTTTTCCTCTCTTTTCTTGAAAAGCTCCTTAAGATAAATATATTCGTAAAGAATGTCATCAAAGCAATAGTAGCCGAAGACCTTGTGTATCCTGCTTACCTGCCATTGCTTCACGTTTTCGGTGTGGGGGTATGGCAGATAGAACAGCCTCTTTGAAAAATGTCTTACCACAGTATGCTTATGAAGAAATTTCTGATCGTTAAATCTTTGTGGCAGCATCCTCTTCTTGGTTGTTGAACGGATTATTGCGCTCTGGTCGGCAAAGATCAGCTTCTTTGTCTTGATAAGCTCTCTCGCCTTCTCAAGCAGACCTGTCTTTCTCACCATATCCATATTGAAGAGCAGAACACCTGCGTTCACGTAATTTGGACTGATGAGATATTTGCCGTAGTGATCCCTCGCTGCCGCATATTCAACGCTCGTAACGTCTATGTCATAAAGCAGGTTAATATCTCTGTTAAACATAATATCCGCATCGAGATATAGAATTTTATCGGGGATATCCGGTACCAGGTCGGCAAAAAGTCGAATAAGAGTATACGGCGAGCAGTATGCATCCTCGTTGGGACAGCCGTCAAAGTGGCGCATATAGTAATCCGTCACGTCAATTTTTATAACGCGGTTATCCTTGTTGTATTCCTTGACCACCCCATCGAGAAATTCTGCCTGAGCGTCACTTACCGGAACATAGTCTTCTCTTAGGTGGGACAGGTTCATAGTAAAGATATAGAAGGTAATAGGCGTATCAAGCCTTGAACGTTTTAGTATGGATAAGGCGGAGGTGAGAATTCCGTCGAAAACACCTTTATTTCCGCAAAATAATAGATTAATCATTTGTGTTTTCCTTTTTTATGTACTCGATAATTTTTATGTCGGAAAGAGCCGCGCGCTCCTTCATCGTTTCGTAAACTCGGTTGCGAAGCTCCTTTCTGCGCTCCCTCGGAGGCAGCGTTTCATCAGGGAAGAAGGGGCCGTCAATATAGGTGACTATCCTCGGACGCCTTGTAAGCCTTCGCTTTTTATAGACGTTGGTGAAGCAAAAAACCGGAGCTGACAGCTTCACAGGATAGGAGAATGACGCATCCTTAAAGGGGCGAATGCCGGTATAATAGGGCCAGATGTGCGCCTCGGGGTAGATAACTATTTTGTCGCCTCTCATAATACGGTATTCGATTGCATCGTTAAAGTTCTTTGTCGCGCGGAGGTTTCCCGGCAGAGGAAGAGCGCCGAGCGAGGCTATCACGTGACCGATCA
The DNA here is from genome assembly GCA_015063525.1 of Oscillospiraceae bacterium. Classification (GTDB taxonomy): domain Bacteria; phylum Bacillota; class Clostridia; order Oscillospirales; family CAG-272; genus UBA1740. The sequence goes on along the minus strand of SVTZ01000030.1, from coordinate 13,789 downwards.
GGGGAATGGAAAGATTGTCGGGATTTACGATAACGTACTTGTCCACCCGCATATCGATCATATTCGGCATCAGCGCATCGCCGATGTCCTGGGTGTGATTGCCGTAGAGAAAATATCCCCTCTTTCTGTAGGCTTTCAAGAGACCCTGGTTTTCTATTTTGTGACCGAAGGCTACTTTGGTGTAAATTTTTGCCAGGGGTGCGGCAACTATGCGATACCAGAAGAAGTGGGTGAACCTTTTGAATGCCGATTTATGTATATAAACATAGTTTTCGTCTATGTGTTTTCCGTCAAGCCTTGTGACGGAGAACTCGTCCTCAAGCTCGTCTTCATAGTATATTACCTTTCGCTTGTCCAAGGGAACACCTCCTTCTGTTTTTTACGTAAATTATAAATGCTATTTTTAAAAAAATCAAGGAACTCTCTTTTCTGTAGGGGTGAGAGCTTGTGGAATGGGAACTCTACAAATTGTAGAGATGCCAATTTTTTCATTGACTTTCGGCATATTTTAGTGTATAATGTAAGAAAAACAATGCATTTTCACTCTTTTGTAAACAATAATTAACAAAAAGGAGAGACTGATGAAGGACGTTAAAGCTATCATTGCAGAAAACCTAACTAATCTCAGGAAAAGCTATGGCTTGACCCAGGCACAGCTTGCAGAGAAGTTTAATTACTCGGATAAGGCGATCTGTCGTTGGGAGCACGGCGATACTTTGCCTGATATAAATACGCTCTATGCTCTGGCTGAGTTTTACGGTGTGACAATGAATGACCTGGTTGATCCCTCCCTTGAGGCGGTAGGTGCAGAGAATAACAAGAAGAAGGTATTTAAGTACAGAATGCTTATAACTGCCTTGACCCTGGCGGCTATATGGCTTTTTACCGTTGTCTTTTTCGTTACCTCTTTTGCCTTTGATACTAATTATTGGGTTGTTTTCATTTGGGCGATCCCCGCATCCTGCCTTGCCATCCTCCGTCTATGGAGAAAATACGAAATGCACGCAGTGCTTAAAATAATTATCTACTCCATCATAAATTGGACGGTAATCACCGCGCTCTATCTGCATATGTTTTCTATGAACGGTGTCAATTCCTGGATGATATTCCTTATTGGCATCCCTCTGCAGCTGGTAATCATCTTCTGGGTGAAGATAAAGGAATACAGAAGCAATATTTAGCCTGCGGATATCTTCCTTCAGAACGACCTTGCGGTCGGAATTCCAATTTCTTATTAAAAAAATACAGATGAAAGTATAAAAATCACTTGAAATACAATTAAAAATGTGATATCATACATAATGCATAAAATTTTGACGAAAAGGAGGCGACCGGATTTGATTTTCGGCAAACACATTAACAAATACTATTTCAAATACGCGCATATGCTTCTTCTCGGCATTCTGGCGCTTCTGTTCGTTGACCTTCTTCAGCTTGAGATCCCTGAGCTTTACCGTATGATAATTAACGGCATCGAGTTTGGTCAGGTGGAGGTTGATGGCGAAATCCTTCCTTTTAATATGAGCTTCCTTGTGGATGAAATCTGCCGTCCGATGCTTTATATTGTTCTCGCAATGGTATTCTGCCGTTTCCTCTGGCGAGTATGCCTTTTCGGTGCGGGCATAAAGGTTGAGACCGATCTTCGCTCAAGAATGTTCAATCACTCTAAAACACTCTCTCAGCAGTTCTACCACAAGAACAAGGTCGGTAATATGATGTCATACTATACCAACGACCTTGAGACCATTCAGGAGTGCTTTGGCGACGGAGTTCTTATGTTCTTCGATGCCCTTCTTCTCGGCACTCTCGCCATCGCAAAGATGGCGCGGATGGACGGTATATTAACTCTTCTGACCCTTATTCCGATGGTCTTTCTTCTCATTGTCGGAACCGTCGTCGGTCAGTATATGACTAAAAAATGGGAGGCAAGGCAGGAGGCCTTCTCGGCTCTTTCAGACTTTGCCCAGGAGAACTTCTCGGGCATCGCGGTGGTAAAGGCATTTGTTAAGGAGTTTCGCGAGCTTTGGGCCTTTCGTAAGCTTAATAAGGATAACGAAAAGGCGAATATCGAGTTCACAAGAGCATCGGTTTTGCTTCATATCTGTGTAACAATGTTCGTCGAGTCGGTCATTTGTGTAATCCTCGGCTACGGCGGATATCTCGTCTATATCGGCGAGTTTAACGCAGGTGAGCTTATCGAGTTCATTAGCTATTTTAACTCCATCGTCTGGCCGGTTATGGCGGTATCCCAGCTTATCGAGATGGGCTCTCGCGGCAAGGCTTCGCTTAAGCGTATCAGCGAGCTGCTTGATACTACCGTTGACGTTAAGGATAAAGAGGGAGTCAGCGATATCGGTTCCGTAAGAGGAGATATCGAGTTCAAAAATCTTACCTTCCGCTATCCCGAAGCTGATTATGATGCGCTTTCCAACGCATCATTTAAAATCAAGTCGGGCGAGAATGTTGGTATAATCGGTAAAACTGGTTCGGGAAAGACAACTATAGTTGACATTTTACTCAGAATTTATAACGTTCCGGATAATACCGTGTTCATTGATGGCCGGGACGTTAACGATATTTCTATTCAGTCTCTGCGTAAAAATTGCGCCTACGTGCCTCAGGATAATTTTCTTTTCAGCGATACTATAGAGCATAATATCGCCTTTGGTCTTGATGATTATGATGTCGCTGAGGTACAACGATTCGCGGAGCTTTCCGACGTTCACGGCAATATTGCCGAGTTCTCTGAGGGCTATCGGACCGTACTCGGCGAGCGCGGTGTTACCGTCTCGGGAGGACAGAAGCAGCGTATCTCTATTGCCCGCGCGCTGATGAAAAACGCGTCTATCCTTATCCTTGATGACTCCGTCAGCGCGGTAGACACCGAGACCGAGCGCACCATTATTTCAAATCTCAGAGAGACCAGAAGGGGCAAGACCACGATACTTATTGCTCACCGTGTCTCCACGGTTGAGAAGATGGACAAGATCATCTTCGTCGACGACGGTAAAATTCTTGCCGTCGGCTCTCACGAGGAGCTTCTCGTCGCCTCTCCCGAATACAGAAAAACCGTTGAGCTTCAAAGGCTTGACGAGGAAAAGGAGGGGTAGCGTAATGAATCTTCACGAAATTTATCCTCTTCTTGTACTCGGCGGAATAATAGGCCTGTTTTCGGTCATATTCATCGTTGCCTATGCCACGATGAAAAATAAGAAGGAGGCTATCGGCTTTGATAGAAATATGAAGGACTCGGAGATCATAATCCGCCTTCTTCGCTACGCTAAGCCTTATGCCGGACAATTTATTTTCGTAGGTGTTATTATGCTTATCTCCATCGCCTACGACATAATCTCTCCTCTCCTTATAGGCAAAATTGAGGAGATATTAAGCGGCGGCTTTGAGATGAGCGAGTTGCTTGCATATATCATAGTATATGCAAGTATTCTCATAGTCTCACTCATTGCTACCTACGTTCAGTCAATCGTTCTTCAGAAGATAGGACAAAAGATACTCTCCTCTCTGCGCGAGGATGTGTTTACGCACATTGAGAGCCTTTCACACGGACAGCTTAATTCAATGCCCGTAGGTAAGCTGGTAACCCGTGTCTGCAACGACACCGGTGCTATCTCGATGATGTTCACCAATCTGCTCGTAAATCTTATAAAGAACTGCTTTATTATCGTGGGCGTGTTTGTGGCAATGCTTTGCCTTAACTACCTGCTGACGCTGATGGTGCTTTGCTTTGTTCCCTTTATCATTCTGTTTACGGTCATATTCCGTAAGTTCTCCCGCCGCGCATACCGCCGTGTGAAGGATGCAACGACCGATATAAACACCTTCCTCTCCGAAAACCTCTCGGGCATGAAGATCACTCAGGTCTTTAACAGAGAGGAGAAGAAGGCTGCCGAGTTTGAGGAGAAAAATCAGCATCTCGGTAAGTCAAAGCAAAGAGAGATCTTCGTTTTCGGTATTTTCCGCCCGATGGTCTATATGCTTTACATCTCCTCGGTAATGGCTCTGTTCTATCTCTCGGCATCGGGATATATTAACGGTACCGAGTTCCTCGGCCAGACCATAAGCTCCGGCACGCTTGTTTCCTTCTATATGTTTATATCCCGCTTCTTCAACCCCATTCAGAACCTTGCCGAGCAGTTTAACCGTATGCAGTCTGCCTTTGCATCGTCGGAGAAGATATTTACGGTGCTTGATATAAAGCCCGCGGTGGTTGACGAGCCTGATGCAATCGAGCTTGATAATATCGAAGGAAATATTGAGTTTAAGAACGTTTGGTTTGCATATAACGAGGGCGAATGGGTGCTCAAAGACGTTTCCTTTAAGGTAAACGCAAAAGAGACTGTTGCTTTCGTTGGCTCCACCGGTTCGGGTAAGACCACGATTCTCGGACTTATCTGCCGTAACTACGATATTCAAAAGGGTGAGATACTTATTGACGGTATCAATATAAGGAAGATAAAGATCTCATCCCTTCGCCGTCACTTCGGTCAGATGCTCCAGGACGTTTTCCTTTTCTCGGGAACTATACGCTCCAACATCGTCCTTCGCGACGAGTCCATTACCGACGAGGAGGTTATGAAAACCTGTGACTATGTCAACGCCAGCCACTTTATAAATAAGCTTTCGGCGGGTCTTGACGAGGAGGTCCGTGAGAGAGGAAATAACTTCTCCGCAGGTCAGCGCCAGCTTCTCTCCTTTGCCAGAACTATAGTTCATAAGCCTGCCGTAATGATTCTCGACGAGGCGACCGCAAATATCGACACCGAAACCGAGCTTCTTATTCAGGATTCGCTGGAAAAGATGATGAACATCGGTACGATGCTTATTGTTGCCCATCGCCTTTCTACGATACAGCACGCGGATAAGATAATAGTTCTTTCCCACGGTGAGATCGTAGAGCAGGGAAATCACGATCAGCTGCTGAAAATGCGTGGCCGCTACTACGACCTCTATATGCTTCAGTTCAAGAAACGGCAGATAGAGAACGGATAAAAAATGAACAACGACGGAAGGCTTCGGCCCTCCGTCGTTATTTTTGTGAGAATGGGTGACTTTTTGTTGCTTATGCTGAATTTTCTTGCCCTTTTGTGCAAACTATACAGATTTCACCACCTCCACACCCTATAAACTTTGGAAGGGTACTATACTTACAAAGCAAAAAAGATATGCTACAATGAGGTCGGTTGATGAATCCGGAACGTCTGCCAGAATTTTAGAAAAGGAAGAAAACACGAGGCCTCGCACAAAATGCGAAAAAATGGAAAATTCATACTTTATTGTACATGACTTTATGGTGGAGAAGTTGAAGCTTGACGGTACTGAGCTGATGGTTTATGCGCTGATTTACTCCTTCTCGAACGCGGGGAGCAATTGCTACGGCTCGATTGAATATATTTCCAAGAGAATCGGTGCGTCAAGAACTACCGCTTACCGAGCGTTGAAGAATCTTGTCAAAAAGAACTACCTGATCAAGCAAAAGCCGGCAAAGTCCGGCAAGGTCATCTACACGGTAAATGATGAAATTCTGTTTAAAAATGAAACTGTAGGTGTTTCAGAACAGAATTCCGAGATTTGCAAAATTGAACCCAATAATAAAGGAATAAAAAAGAAGATAATAACAAACTATGATTCTATCTATCTAAAGAAGGCAAAGCCTTCGATTACCCACTTTGGCCCGAAGAAGCTGGTCGCTATGACCTTGCACCAGTATACCAAGCTTTTAATGGCCTTTGGCGTAATCCCAACTTTGGATTACATCAAAATACTCGAGGGAAGGATTGATTCAGCCGAACCCGGTGCCTACAAGAATCACTATAAGACTATAATAACCTGGGGAAGGCAGGACGGATTGTTAGACGAGACTGCCAGAATGATTTTGGATAGTTGAATTTTAAAAAAATAGCTATTTTCTCTTTACAAATTGAGGAATTTATGGTAAAATACATAATGGTGTAATTTGCGCCGAATTTTACAGGGAAAGGACAAATTTTTATATATGAGAATAGATAAGCTTTTGTCCGAGCTCGGACTTTGTACGCGTCGCGAGGCTGCGAAGATTGCCAAATCAGGAAGTATTATGGTTGACGGCACGGTGGTTAAGGACGTATCAAAGCATATTGATCCCGAGAAAAATTGCGTAACCTTCCTCGGCAGAGAAGTGGTCTACCAAAAATACACCTACGTAATGCTAAATAAGCCCGAGGGCTACGTCAGCGCGACCGATGATAAGAGTCTGCCTTATGTCACCGAGCTTCTGCCCGAAGAATTACGCCGCCGCGAGCTTTTCCCGGTCGGCAGGCTTGACAGGGATACTGTGGGGCTTATGATTTTGACTAACAACGGGCCTCTTGCCCATTCGCTCCTCTCACCGAAGCATCACGTAAAAAAGGAATATTATTTCACCTCGGCAGAGCCTCTTGACAGTGGGGCGGAGGAAGCCTTTAAAGTCGGCATAACCCTTGCCGACGGCTACGAGTGTAAGCCGGCAGAGCTTTACCTTGAGGATAACAGGCGAGAGGGCAGAATAGTCCTCACCGAGGGTAAGTATCATCAAATAAAGCGTATGATCGCCTCTCGTGATAACAGAGTTACGAGCCTTGAGCGTATTAGCTTCGGCGGTATTTCGCTTGATCCATCGCTCTTACGCGGAGAATGGCGCTATCTAACAGACGAGGAAATAGCTCTCCTCGAAAAACAGGTTAATTAAAGCCAATATTGGCATACACATAAGGAGAAACCAATGGACATTTTAAAGACTCTTGCTGAGGAATTTAAAATCAAGGAAGAGCAGGTTAAGGAAACCGTTGCTCTTATCGACGAGGGAAACACCATTCCCTTTATTTCAAGATACCGTAAGGAGGTTACCGGCGGTCTTGACGACGCTACTCTTCGTGATCTGAACGACAGACTTAATTACCTTCGTAAGATGGACGAGAGACGCGAGGAGATCTCTAACCTCATCGACGCTCAGGGAAAGCTCACTCCCGAGATCACCTTTGCTCTTAATAACGCAAAGACCCTCGTAGAGCTTGAGGATATATACCTTCCTTACCGTCCCAAGAGAAAGACCAGAGCCTCCGTTGCCCGCGATAAGGGTCTTGAGCCTCTTGCTAACTACATTATGGAGCAGCGTGACGCTTACGATCCCGAAATTCCCGTATACGCAGAGCAGTTTATTGTTATCTCCGACGAGAAGGATAAGGCTGTTCCCACCGTCGAGGCAGCTCTTCAGGGTGCATCCGACATTATCGCCGAGGATATCTCCAATAATGCAGAGATCAGAAAGCTGCTTCGTGAGTTCACAATGAATCACGGAAGCCTCTCCTCTAAGGGTACTACCGAGGAGACAAGCGTTTATGAAAACTACTATGACTTCTCCGAGCCGATCAAAAAGCTTAAGGGCCACAGAGTCCTTGCTATCAACCGCGGCGAGAACGAGGAATTCCTTAAGGTCGCCGTAACTCTCCCCGAGGAGGACGGCATAGCTCAGCTCGTTTCCAAGGTTATTACCAATAAGCAGTCGCCCGCACTTCCTTACCTTATGGCGACTATAAAGGACGCTTACGACAGACTTCTCTTCCCGGCAATCGAGAGGGAAGTGCGTACTACACTCTTTGACGACGCCTGCGAGGGCGCTCTCAAGGTATTCTCCGAGAACCTTCGAAACCTTCTTCTTGCCGCACCCCTTAAGGGTAAGACGGTTCTCGGCTACGACCCCGGCTATGCTCACGGCTGTAAGCTTGCGGTCGTTGATAAGACCGGTAAGGTGCTTGATACCGCAGTTATTTATCCCGTAAAGCCCAGAGAGGACATCGAGCGTTCCAAGGCTACCGTTCTTCGCCTCGTAAAGAAGCATAACGTTGACGTTATCTCTATCGGTAACGGCACCGCTTCCCGCGAGAGCGAGCAGTTTATTGCAGAGCACGTTATCCGCGATCCATCCTGTCCCAAGAGCGTTAAGTACACCATCGTTTCCGAGGCAGGCGCATCGGTTTACTCTGCGTCTAAGGTTGCAACCGAGGAGTTCCCCGATTATGACGTAATGCAGAGATCTGCTATCTCTATTGCAAGAAGAATTCAGGATCCCCTTGCCGAGCTTGTTAAGATCGAGCCTAAGGCTATCGGCGTTGGTCAGTATCAGCACGATATGAAGCAGGCGCGCCTTACCGAGGCTCTCGGCGGCGTTGTTGAAGGCTGTGTAAACGGCGTTGGCGTTGATATCAATACAGCCTCCTACTCGCTCCTCTCCTACGTTTCGGGCATTAACACTACCGTTGCAAAGAATATCGTTAAGTATAGAGAAGAAAACGGTGAGTTCAAGACCCGCGCCCAGATTCTTAAGGTTCCGAAGCTTGGCGAAAAGGCGTTTACTCAGTGTGCAGGCTTCCTTCGTATCCACGATGGTAAGCAGGTCTTTGATTCCACCGGCGTTCACCCCGAGTCCTATGCTATCGCAGAGGATCTTCTTAAGCGTTTCGGCTTCTCCACCGAGGACGTTAAGAACAATAATCTTACACTTCTTCGCTTTAAGGCGACTCAGTACGGCATTGCAAAGCTTGCCCGCGAGCTTGGCTGCGGCGAGCCTACACTTGAGGACATTATCTCCGAGCTTGAAAAGCCCGGCCGCGATATCCGTGACGACGCTCCCGCGCCCATTCTTTCCACCGACGTTCTTGACATCAACGATCTTAAGCCTGAAATGCAGCTTAAGGGAACGGTAAGAAACGTCGTTGACTTCGGTTGCTTCGTTGATATTGGTGTTCACCACGACGGTCTTCTTCATATCTCCGAGATGAGCGACCGATTCATTAAGCACCCCTCCGAGCTCTTCAAGACCGGTGACGTTATCGAGGTCCGCATTAAGGACGTTGACGTAAAGAAGCACAGAATTTCTCTTACCAGAAAGGGAATGAATACTCCCAAAAACTAACTATAAAAAAGATAAGGGACACCGAATTAGGTGTCCCTTTTGTAATAATAATGATTAGTTAAAGTTAAGTGTGTTGAGAACCTTGCTGCCGTCCTCGCTATACGTACCGAAAACGTAAAGCTTTCCGGTCTCGTCGGTGATGATCATCTCGCCGTTATCCGGAGTCTCGCCTACACCGCCGAATATGCCCTCAATATCGAAGAGGAGCTTGTCGCAAGCCACCATCGACAGAGAAATAACGGCAAGAAGCAGAAGTACGATAAGCCTTGTGAGAGTCTTTACGCTGTTGTTAATTGGTCTATCCTCTTTCTTTCATAATTTTTTGATCATATTAATTTTATCATTTTGATCGACATTGGTCAACAAATTTTGCTCCTTATTATTAAATAAAATATTCACTATTCATCTTGATAAATACTGTAAATTGTGCTATAATTTAGGAAAAGGCGCACTATGCCGAAAAATACCGAACAAAATGAAAGGAATAGATAAAAATGGAGAAAAATAACCTTAAAGCCTGGCTATATCTTTTGCCCGCCATGCTTTTTCTTGGGGTATTTATGGTGTATCCCTTGATAGACGTACTTATTTATTCCTTGGAAGAGGGCTATAATTCGGCCTCTCAGACCTTTTACGGCATCGGTTTTTATAATTACGGCTACGTTCTTCGCGATCCCTACTTTCTTCAGGCTGTAAAGAACACCTTGATACTCGTTTTTATCACCGTTCCTATTTCCACCGCCATAGCTCTTCTTATCTCTCTCGGACTGAGTTCAATAAAAAAGCTTCGCGACCTTTTCCAAACGATTTATTTCCTGCCTTATGTAACCAACACGCTGGCAGTCGGTCTGGTCTTTATGATACTCTTTAAGCCTACCGTATATAATGACGGACTTGTTAATATGCTTCTCGGCCTCTTCGGCGTAGCGCCTATTGACTTTATCGACGGACCTTACTGGGCGAAGATGCTTGTGCTTTGCATTTATACTATCTGGGTGGTTATGCCTTTTAAAATACTCATCTTCACAAGTGCTATCGCATCTGTACCCAAGACCTACTACGACGCGGCTATGATCGACGGAACATCGAGCCGCCGTATGTTTACCAGCATCACCCTTCCGATGATTTCGCCTACCGTTTTTTATCTTGTAATAACCGGTTTTATCGGCGCATTTAAAGCCTATAGCGACGCGGTTGCTCTCTTCGGTACCAATCTTAACGCTGCCGAGATGAACACCATAGTCGGCTATGTTTATGATATGCTTTACGGCGACGGCGGCGGATATCCGTCCTTCGCCTCTGCTGCGGCGATCATCCTGTTCTGTATCGTTCTTACCATAACCTGCATCAATCTTCTTGTGAGCAAGAAGAAGGTTCACTATTAAGGAAAGGAGAAAAAATGGAAAAAACGCTTGATCTTAGCGCGGCACAGCAAAAACAAGCCGTGCGCAAAAAGATAACGAAGACAATTGTTTACGTTTTGCTTGGAATATGGGCGATAATCGTTCTGTTCCCGTTCTATTGGATGCTCCTTTCGTCGGTGAAGAGCTACGGTGATTATAACGCCGAGTCGGTTCCTCAGTTTATTACTATTTCTCCGACGCTTGAGAACTACCTTACTGCATTCACCTCGGTTCCGCTGCTTGATTACTTCATTAATACGTTTATCTTCACGGTAGCAACCACCGCCCTTATGTTAGTTATCATTGTACCCGCGGCTTTTGCTTTTTCAAGGCTTAATTTCAGGGGCAAAAACCTTGTTTTCGTACTCTTTTTATCCCTTATGATGATTCCAAGCGAGCTTGTAATAATTACAAACTTTGTAACGATTACCGAGCTTGACCTGAGAAACACCTTTACCGGCCTTATTCTGCCATCGGTGACCTCGGTGTTTTATATCTATCTGCTAAAGGAAAACTTCTCCCAAATTCCCGACGAGCTTTACTACGCTGCAAAGGTTGACGGTACGGGCGATTTCAAGTATATGTTAAAGGTAATGGTGCCCATCTGCAAGCCTACAGTTGTTACAATTACTATTCTTAAGGTCATTGAGTGCTGGAATTCCTACGTCTGGCCGAGACTTATTACCGATGACGAAGCCTATTTCCTTGTGTCAAACGGAATTCAGGAGATCCGCGAGAACGGCTTTGGCCGCGAGAATGTTCCCGCAATGATGGCGGCCGTTGTGGTCATATCACTTCCGCTTATTATACTCTTCCTTATCTTCCGTAAGAAGATTATGGCAGGCGTCGCAAGAGGAGGCACGAAGGGATGAGAATTTTTAAAGGATTATTTGTGCTTATACTTGTGTTTCTTAGTGCAATCTCTCTCTTTGCCTGCCACGGAGCAGAGGAGACCCTTGCCTTTGAAATTCCCAACGGCTTTGATACCGAAAAGGAATATAAAGTCGTATTTTGGGCAAAAAATGAAAACAATAGTAGTCAAAGGGAAGTATATGAGAAGGCAATTTCGGATTTTGAAAGCTATTATCCAAATATAAAAGTAACCATAAAGCACTTTACAAGCTATGACGATATTTATAACGATGTTATCACAAATATTCAAACCGGCACTACGCCTAACGTCTGCATCACCTATCCTGATCACATTGCAACATACATCACAGGTGAGAACGTGGTAGTTCCTCTTGACGATCTTATTACAGATGCTAAATACGGCCTTGGAGGAAGTGCTGTGAGGTTTGATGCACCCACTATGGACGAGATAGTTCCCGAGTATCTTGATGAAGGATATATAGGTGCAACTCTTTATGCGCTGCCGTTTATGCGATCTACCGAGGCCTGCTATATCAACAAGACCTACGTTGAGGCACTGGGCTATGAGGTTCCCGATATTCTTACCTGGGACTTTATATTTGAGGTGTCAAACGCCGCCCTTGCAAAGGATGGGGAGGGAAATTATAGGATAAACGGTCAGAACGTAATGATACCGTTTATCTATAAGTCCACGGATAATATGATGATACAGATGCTTCGTCAAAAGGGAGCCGGCTATTCCACGTCGACCGGTAAAATTGAAATATTTAATGACACCACAAAGGAAATTCTTAAGACGGTTGCAGAGAACACCAAGACGGGTGCTTTTTCAACCTTCAAAATTTCAAGCTATCCTGCAAATTTCCTCAACAAAGGACAGTGTATATTTGCGGTTGACTCCACGGCAGGTGCTACCTGGATGGGCTCGGATGCACCTCTTAGCGACGTTCATCACGGAAGCGTGATCGATTTTGAAACTGTGGTTAGACCCGTTCCGCAGTATGACGTAAATGACCCGCAGATGATCTCTCAGGGTCCCTCTCTCTGCATCTTCAATAAAGAGGATCCGGGTGAAGTTATGGCTTCATGGCTCTTTGTCCAGTATCTTTTGTCAAATGAGACCCAGATATCATATTCACAGACCGAGGGTTACGTGCCCGTAACCGAAAAGGCGCAGAATTCTTCCGAATATCAGGACTACCTTTCCCGCAGCGGAGAGGATAACGATCTTTATTATGATGTTAAAATCGCAGCTACCAAGATGCTTATCGATAACACCGATAACACCTTTACCGCACCCGTTTTTAACGGCTCTACATCTCTCCGTAACGCGGCAGGCGAGCTAATAGAAGACGTGACAAAGGCGGTCAACCGTAAGAAAAATGTAAACGATAAGTATATTGACCGTCTGTATTCCGACGTTACAGCACTTTACCGTCTCGACCAGATCGAGGCTATGGAGGGTAAGATCAGGCTTGATGAAATGCCCGTCGAATCAATTGCTCTTCTTTCGGGCATAGGTGTTGCGTGGTTGGGCATAATAACTTACGCTTGCGTGTCATATTTTAAGAAACAAAAACGTTGAAATTGAGCGCAGATATTGACAATACGCGAAAATTGTGTATAATAATATTGTATCTCAATACATTTTGCAAAAAAGCGAGGAGAAAAAAATGAAAAAATTATTGGCTTGTTTGCTCGGTCTGATTATGATCTTCGGACTTGTTGCTTGTGTTAATCCCGGTAACGGTGGCAATAACGACGGAGGCGGAGAGCAAACCGGCGGCAACCGTGAGGATGATTTTGCTAACCTTGCGGTTATGACTTACGATGAGTTTGTCGCTGCAGAAATTGACGATCCGGTTTACGTTGAGGCTTATGTCCAGGCTCATCAGTCCTGGTGGGCTGATAAGATCACCGTTTACGCAGCTGACGAGGACGGCGCTTACTTCCTTTATGAGATGGCTTGCTCCGAGGAGGATGCTGCTAAGCTTACTTCCGGCACTAAGATCGCCGTAAAGGGCTATAAGGCTGAGTGGTCCGGCGAGGTTGAGATCGTTGACGCTACCTTCGAGTTCGTAGAGGCTGATCCCTATATTGCCGAGGCTGTTGATCTTACCGACGTGCTTGGCACAGACGAGCTTATTGACTACCAGAATCAGTTTGTTTATTTCGATTCTCTCACCGTTGAGTCGATCGAGTTTAAGGGCGGCGAACCCGGCGATGATATTTACGTTAAGCTTTCCAAGGACGGCAAGACATACAACTTCTGTGTAGAGAAGTATCTCACCGGTCCTGACACCGAGCTTTATAAGACCGTTTCCGCACTTAAGAAGGGTGACGTTATCCACGTAGAGGGCTTCCTTTACTGGTATGAGGACGTTAACACTCATATTACTGCTGTTTATAACGGCGGTGTACTTAGCTATGCAGAATACGCGGCAGCGAAGATTAATCAGCACGTAAAGGTTGAGATGTACGTTCAGGCTCATCAGTCCTGGTGGGATAACAAGATCACCGTTTACGCGGCTGACGAGGACGGCGCTTACTTCCTCTATGAGATGGCTTG
>SVTZ01000029.1 GCA_015063525.1 Oscillospiraceae bacterium | reverse complement strand
ATCATCGGTGGGAAGCACCGAGCTCTCCACGTAAAAGCCGCTGCACTGCCAGAACATAAATATTATCTCATTAAGCGCCTTGACGTCAAGGGTTAAGGAATAGCTTCTCTCTATACCCGAAACGAAGGCGTGGAAGCTGTCTCTCACCCTCTTATTATCAAGCAGAGAGTAAATAAAGCTTGCAAGAGAGATATTCTGCTCGTATTCCTCGGGCTGGCCGGTAACCGTACCTGTAGAGAAATCGTAAAACGCTCCCTTATGCGGGTAGATCCTCTCGCACTCGGCGCATGCGTACTTAAGCTTGAAGCCCTTATAGGAGTCAGGGCTGTTTACGTAGGTAACGAAGGACAGCCTCTCTCTTATAGAATAAGGCAAAAGACTCATAACGGCGTTAATGAAGCGCATAGCCTCGGTAGACGCCGAAGGCTCGGGAACAGGAAGGCGGAAATAAACGTCCCTGCCGCCTCCTACCACCGATGCGACCACGGCATAGATAAAGCTTTTCACCATCTCGGGATTATACGCGCCGAGAACGCTCCTCGCATCGCCGAGAAAGGCTCTGATCTGACTCTTTTCGGGATATGCGGGATTAGCCGCGGCGTACGGAGAAGTAAGCTCAAATGAGTCAGCGTCGGTTTCGAACATATCGGTATTAAGCGTACAGCAGTCGCTACCCGAGAAGATCGAAGCACGCTCGGCCTCGGTAAGCACCAGGGAATGGGCGAAGTAAGCACTGCGCTCGCCGGTGAAATCAAGAGGAAGATAGCTGAGCGCCGTCTGCACCACTCTGCCCGAGGGCAGGAGCATCTGGCTGTATACCGTAGGTATCTCGCCGCGTCTGATCTTCATCTGATCGTATAGCGAGAGCTTATCGGCGTAAACCGCTCGAAGCTCGCCTAAAATCAACTCCCGATCAAGCCCCGAAGAATGAGCAAAGGTGTCAAAACCGTCTATTTTATTGTAAAGGCTGACGCGCGCGGGAACGCGCGAATACAAGTGCTGGTATGACATTTTGACTCCTTCTGAAAATATTATTCAATATTGAGCGCCATAAGCTCGTGAATACTTGTAACACCCTTGTATACAAGCTCACGGCAGCTGGTCCAAAGAGGAACCATTCCGTTTTCTATCGCAAGCTGACGAAGCTCGTCAAGGCCGTTTTCATTAAGAACGGCGCTCTTCATCTTGTCGTTCATATACATCAGCTCGTGAACCGCAACTCGGCCCTTATAGCCGGTATTGTTACAGAACTGACAGCCCTGAGGTCTCGCGACGGTAATAGGCTCGGTAATTCCGAGGATTTCCATCTCGCGGGCATTTGTCTTACCCTTCTTCTTGCAGGCGGGACAAAGCTTCTTAACAAGACGCTGAGCGATAACGCCGACAAGTGCGTCGGCAACAAGGTAATCCTTTACATTCATATCCTCAAGACGCACGATAGCACCGGGAGCGTCGTTGGTATGGAGGGTACTGAATACAAGGTGTCCGGTGATCGCAGAACGAACAGCGATCTCGGCGGTCTCCTCGTCTCGAATCTCACCGATCATTATGATATCGGGGTCCTGACGGAGAATGGAACGAAGAGCAGCGGCGAAGGTCATATTCGCCTTATTGTTAACCTGAGTCTGGTTGATGCCTGCCATTGAATACTCGACGGGGTCCTCAACCGTAACTATATTAACGCTGGGATCGTTTACTTCTTTAAGGAAGGAGTAAAGAGTAGTAGACTTACCGCATCCTGTAGGACCGGTAACGAGAATAATTCCGTGAGGACGGGCAAGCATCTTGTCAACGGTCTTGTTTTCCTCGGGAGTAAATCCAAGGTCGCTTCTTGTGAACTGGAAGGAGGTCTTGTCAAGAATTCTTATAACAAACTTCTCGCCGAAAACGGTAGGAAGTGTGGATACACGGAAGTCGTATTCCTTACCGCCGATATGCATATTGATACGTCCGTCCTGAGGCACACGGCGCTCAGCAATGTTAAGTCCGGACATAATCTTAAGTCTGGCAGAAATAGCCGAGTAAGCCTCAATGGGGAACTCTGCCCTCTCCTGAAGGTCGCCGTCAACACGGTATCTAACCTTAACCTTATGCTCGAAGGGCTCGATATGTATATCCGAAGCACGGAAGGGGATCGCTTCCTTGATAACCGAGTCAACGAGACGAACCGCTGGGTTGTTTATAACGTCGTTATCGCTGGAAACGGTCATATCGCCGCCGAGAGCCGTAATAAGCTTATCGGTTTTCTCGGAGTTAAGGTCGTAAAGCGCGTTCTTAGTAGATTCAACAGCGGAAATCGAGTCGATATAACGGTCGATCTGTACCGGAGGCACGAGAACGAAGTCGTACTTTGCAGAGAACTGGGTCGAAAGCGCAGATATAGCGTGACAGCTAAGCGGCTTACCCGTAGCAACGAGAATAACGCCGTTTTTGTCCTCCATAACCGGAACGATTTTATGCTTTTTCATAAAATCGTAGGTAAATCTCTCAAAGAGGCCGTCGTCGATATCAAGCATATCGATTTCGACGCAGGGCATGCAATAGTAGCCTGCGCGCGCTTCAAGCTCGGAGGTCTCGGTGATAAGCTCTTTTGCTAAAAGGTAATCTCTTACGCTGATCTTCCTTGCCTTACACTCGGAGAGGATCTCGGGCGCCTGTTTTCTTTTAATCAGCTTTTTATAGCTGTAAAACAGTAATAACTGCTTATTAATATTCATAGGTTATACCTTTCTTACTGAACTTAAGCGTTTTTCTCTCATTAAAGAGTGCTCATAATGGAGAGCATAGGAGAGTAAACCGCAATGAACATCGTACCTACAACCAGACCCATAATAACCATCATAATAGGCTGGATCTTTGACGAGAAGGAATTGAATGAGGCCTCAAGCTGAGCGTCAAAGTAGGAGCAGGAACGGGTAAGAACGTCGGAGAGCGAGTTTGTTCTCTCGCCTATGGTGATCATCTTCGTCAGCATAGATGGGAAAATACCGATGCTCTCAAAGGCGTTAGTCAAGGACATACCGTGGCGGACGTAGTCTGCGGCAGTAATAAAATGTTGTTTCATATATCTGTTAGTCAAGACCACCGCAACCGAGTCCATAGCGTCGGTAAGGTCCATACCGCTGTTTAACAGAAGCGCGAAGGCTCTTGCGAAACGTGCGGTAAGAGAGTTGACCTGAATCATCTTGAAAAGCGGGATCTTGACCGCAAGCACGTCGAGGGTGTACTTTCCCTTCTCTGTCTGGAGGAAGAGGAAAATAAGAACACCGACGAGAATAACGACGATAACGATCACGCGCCACCACATAATAAGGAAGTCGGAGATATCGTAGACCACCTTCGTGATGCCCTCGATCGGAACGTCAAGGTCGGCAAGCGCGCCCTTAAAGGTGGGAATAATGACTGCTAACATAAGAATAACGATAGCGATCATCATAAAGAAGAGCATCATAGGATAGGACAGCGCGCTTCTGAGCTTCTGACGCTGAGACATATCCTTCTCATAGTAGTCGGCAAGAGCGTTAAAGACCATATCAAGTCTGCCACTCATCTCACCGACGTAAACCATGCTTCTGAAGAAGTCGGGGAATACCTTCGCGTGCTTCTCAAGAGCCTCGGAAAGCACGATACCACTCTTAACGTCGTCGTAAATGACGTCGAGTATCTTCTTGAAATAGCCTGAGAAGGACTGGTTCTTAAGAATATCAATACACTCAAGGAGAGGAATATTGGTAGAAAGCATTATAGCGAACTGACGGCAGAAGGTTGTCAGCTCGGGAATGGTAACCTTACCCGTGCCCAGCGTAAAGAACGCCGAAGGAGTATTACCGGAATAAACCGACGCCGAGGTTAAGAACAAGCTCTGCTTCGCGAGCTGCTCGGCAAGGTCTCTCTCGTCCTTGGCTATGAAGGTTCCCTTGATCTTTTGGTTTTTCAGGTTAACTGCCGTATATTTATACTTTTGCAAGGAACAGTTTGCCCCCTTTCAATTATTTTAAAGTACAGGTCTTAAAGACCGAGTAATGATAAATACCAGGTGATTATCGGCTCGCCAAAAAGAAGCGCCGCCGCAATTCCAACCGAGATAAACGGACCGAAGGGATATTCGTGGCCGCGCTCGTCCCCTCTTGCTCTCCTCAGTATAAGAAGAAGAATGCTTGCGCTGATCGAGGCGATTAGCATAGCAAGAAGCATCTTCTGCCAGCCGAGCAGAAGTCCTGCCGCGAAGGCAAGCTTTACGTCGCCAAAGCCCATTCCCTCTTTCTTTAGTATCTTAAGAGCCAGATAGTAGATAAGAAGGAATCCGCCGCCGAAGGCAAGTGAGCCGATAACGTGGTCGTACCATTCGGTGAAATTGTCGAAGAAAATCGACAGAATTCCCACCGCAAAAAGGATAACGATAAATCTGTTGAAAATCAGCAAATGCTCGAGATCTATGTAGAAAATGCAAATAAGAGTTGACAAAACGATAGCAGAAACCACCGCATACACCGGATTTTCTCTCCAGAAAAGGTGTACAGAAAGCACCCAACAAAGTGCGTTTAGGAGCTCGACTATCATATATCTCGGGGATATCTTTTCACCGCACTTACGGCACTTGCCGCCGAGAATAATATAGGACAAAACGGGAATATTATCATACCACTTCAGCGTGTAGTCGCAGGTGGTACAATGAGAGGCGGGCTTCGCAAGACTCATACCATTTGGAACTCTGTAAATTACAACGTTCAGAAAGCTGCCGACACAAAGACCGAGCAGGCCCGAAAGAAGGTAAACGCAGAGCAAAACAAACTGTTCAACCGTCATACCCTGCTCCTATCAATTTCCGCCGCCGGTAAGATCGTAGGTCGCGATCTTCTTTAAAGTCTCAAGGAACTTTCTACCGCCGCTTGGCTCGTCAGACTTGGACTTATCGGCGTTGTTGCCGTCCTTATTATCGGACTTTGGCTTAACGTTGTCAAGCTGGGAGGCATGGAAGTTGTTAAGACCGTTATACTGATTAACGTAGAAGCCGCCGTAAAGCTCCAAATTCTTTTTCACAAGCTCGTCTACCTCACCGATATTAAGAGGCTCGAAGCGGAGGCCGTGATCCTCCTCCTTCATATTCACCATATCGTAAAGGAAGTTATATTCCTCAGGCATATTGACGTAAACAGCCTCGGGCGCGCCGAGTGCGGTAATACCGGGGTTGCCCGCAATTACCTCGAGAGTCCACTTTACGAACAGACGGAAGTTCTCGTACATAAAGCCCTCGCGGTTTGTGGGAGTGGGACGGAGCATAAACTTAGGAAGCTTTCTGGCCTTTTTCTTACGTCCCTTGGTGACGAAGGAAAACTCCTCGTTCTCCTCCTCGGCGGTTTCGTCATACTCGAAATCGTCGTCCTCATCCGCCTTGGGCTTCGGTGCGGGAGCTATCTCGGTCTCCTCACCATCAGCTGCCTGCTCACCATCTGCCGCCGGCTCACCCTCTGCGGGCTCGGTGATTACGTCCTCCGCCATAGTGAGCGCCTTTGCCTTCGCCTTTTCACGGGCGTTAAGAACAACAAGCTCGCCCACCGAGTGGTCGAAGAGCAGATCCTCGGGCATTACTCTCGTCTTATAGAGTATCTTACTGCCGAAGGGAAGGCTGTAGAAGCCGAGAGTCTTTCCCTTGGCAACGAGAATAATCCTTGCGCACTCGTCCTCAATGTCGAGAAGAACGAAGGATGCATTTCTAAGCTTCGCATTAAGCTGCAGCACGGCGTTTGTCAAAGCCGAGGAAGCAAAGGTCACGTTTGCAATACCTATCTGATGGGAGGTAAAGGTTGTATGAAGGTTAAAGAGCATCTCCTTCTTCATAGCGGTGACCGCATATGTAGCAACCTGCCTATTCTGCAGAGCCATATAACGGTTAAACTTCAGCTCCGCACTGTTGTAAAGGTTGCTGAGCGTAGCGGCGAGAGAGGAGTCCATCGCCTTTTTATTAATTACGGGAATGTTTACCGTGTCGGTAAGAACGGTGGAGTCCGAAAGAATAAGCGAAACCCTCTGCAAGGGTGCGTCGGGATGATTTTCGCGGAAGTTAGATAAAACGTTGCCGATCTTGTCGTAGAACTCGGGACTGTATGGCCTCGCCTTATAGCTGGCTAAATGATAGTTATACTCATTCTTCGCGCCGTTTTTCTTAGTTGTATAGAAGTGAACAGTTTCTCTGTCGGTGTCAATAAAGATAACCGACTCTAAAGCTTTTTCAAACACTGTTTTCGTCCTTTCTGATTAATTTTCGGTATTATCTGCGGCATTTAGACCGATTGTAAACACCGTGTTGTTGTTCTTATCAACAACAATGTATCTATTGCCTTCAGGTGTGATAGTGTAACCTTTATACTCTACTACTTCCTTCGGCTTATTAGCTTTTACATAGTCCTCAATTTCAAAATATACGATCTTTTCCTCGAAGTCATTAAGATCGTCCTTGGCGTGAGATGCCTGCAACAGGCCGTTTGTAAGGAGAATAATCGTCAGCGCCATAACAAGGAACATCATACCGATAGCCATTTCAATAGCCGCACCGCGCCGTGAAATCAAAAATCTTTTCACTGCTCTTCTCCTTTCTATTTACTGCTTTGTGTAGGTGTATTCTTCTAATATAGTATCGCCGTTAGAATTTACGGCGGAGATTTCGATTTTATTGTCTGTAATTGTGATATGAACGGTAAGTCCGCTTTCGTATACGAGATATTCCTTGCCTTCGGTAGCAGTAACTAAATTATAGTTCGTTTTTCCAAAAGTGTCTTCAAAGGTCTTTTCAAAACCGTCCGAACCCTCATTATTTTTCGCAAATCTAAAGCACTCGATAGCATTCTCGGCTATGTTGGTCGCCTCGATTGTTTGAGCTACCTTTTGCTCTGCCTTGATCTGCGACTGTACCATCATCATACCTGCCGCGCTGACGATAACGATTACAGTAAGCGCAACAACGACCTCCACTATGGTAAAACCGCGGGAGGCTCTCTTTTTGTCTCTGGAGTTAACCTTGTTTCTCATTAGTTACCTCCTATAGTCTCACCTGCGTAAGGATTTACGCAGAAGGTGTATTTAGCGGGCTCGTCGTGTCCCGGATCTTCATAAGTAACGGTGCAGAAATAGATAACGTCACCGTCATTACCGGGTAAAGAGTCAAATGTAATGGAGTTAACGTTTTCAAGTCCTATTTCAATATTTTCGTTTACTATACCGGTTTTCTCATAAACAAGCTTTTTATTCTTGAAATAAATGCTATTAGTATTTTGATTGCCTTCATCAGTACCGGTGATTTTATTGGTTGTCAATTCGATATTATTATGCCCTTCAATAAATCCCTCAATGGTAGACTCCGCTATGCGGACGTCCTGCATAGCCTCAAGCTTTGCATCGCTTATGTTCCTGTGACCGCCGATAAGCGAGCTGAAGGAAACGACCATAGCAGACGCGATAACAATAACCGCAAGCACGACGACAAGCTCTGTCAAAGTCGCACCGCGTCTCGAATTTTTTATTCTTTTCATAGCTCGTCCTCCTTGCAATTTTGCCGTATTTATGGTTAACACCACAACACCCTCAAAAAGAGCGTTGTGGTGTCAAAACCTTTCCGAGTGGTTTTCAGAAATTGTTAATTTTTTTACTTTATGTAGGATTAGTCTTCGGTGGGAATAGACCAAATGTTAGTAGCCGAGCCGTGATCAGCGTGTGCGGTCTCTGCAAAATCATTGTTAATATCATAGTGATAAGTGCCATCACAAATCACAGTATAAGTTGCTGTCGCGGAGGGATTGTCAATAAGCATTTCAGTATAAGCATTTCTTGCTTCCTGAAGTCTCTTGGTCTCATTAGCATCTTCAATAACACCAGAGAAGGTAGGGATGAGAACTGCTGCGAGAATGCCGATAACTGCGATTACGATTACAAGCTCTACAATGGTAAAGCTTTTTTATTGTTTCTTTTCATTGTTAAAATCTCCCAATTGAATTTAAATTATTCAGTAACCTTTGTGTAAGTGTTGCCGGAAACTGTATAGAAATTCTGGCCATCGAAAGCGTAGCCATCTGTTTCATAAACTATAACTTCTTTGGTATCAATTGTAACTTTCTTATAATTGGTATCTGTGGCAGCGGGAATATTATCAACTTTGCCATCCTTAATATCCTCTGCGTAGCACTCAAGGTAGCCGTTACGAGCTTCCTGCTTTGCAGCAGTAGCGTTAGCATCAGCAATAACACCAGAGAAGGTAGGAATAAGAACTGCAGCGAGGATGCCGATAACTGCAATAACGATTACAAGCTCTACAATGGTAAAGCCTTTTTTGTTGTTTCTTTTCATTGTAAAAATCTCCTAAAAGTTTTTTAATTATTCGACATGCGTATTGACGATATGCGCTAAATCGACAGTGCATCCACTCGGAAGATGCGCCGCCGATCTTGCACTCACGACGTGCGCAAAATCAAAACCTTTATTACGCGCGAAAAATATTTAAAAATATATCCACGCTACGCCTATAGTATAACCCTTTTCGAAGCATTTGTCAAGGTTTTTTTCGAATTCTTAATACTTTTTAATGTTATTCTATATATTTTAATACAAATTTTTTATAAATATTTTACACCCGCGCGGCATTTGTCAATTATTATCGTAGAGGCGGCCACCTGCCGTCCGTTAGTTAGCCTCCCTGCGGAGGTAGCGAAGCGGCGCGAGAGTGTTAGAAAACAACACGGTGCGTTGTTTTCCCTCGAGCGTGACCGAGCCGCAGCGAGAAGGTGGACCGCTTGCGGTGGAAGGAGTTGCGGTTGTTCGCACCAACAAAACCAAGCGTGTACATTCGCCTTCTCCCTCAGTCGCTCCGCGACAGCTCCCTCCCGGAGGGAGCCTTTATTCATCGGGCGAGCATTGCTCGCCCCTACCGATGAAGGCTTCTTTGAAATTCAAAATTATTCGCGGTAGGGGACGACGCCTCGGCGTCCCGTTTTGTGATAGCACCGCGATTTCTATTTCCCATGTCATTGTAGGGAACTTTTTCTTTGATTTTACGGCAAAAAGTTCCCTACACATTCTAAAATCTTGAATTTCATTTTTTGCTTCCTTTTTCGTAAACAATTGTTTACCCACAAAAATTTTGCAAAATTGATAAAAACACGAAAAAAATTTGAATTTTGCCTGATTTTTTCAAAAATTTTATTAAAAAATCCTGTTTCGGAGCTTAAAACAACCCCAAATCTTCGATTTTGACCCTATTTTTTCGATTTTGCGGGATAAAAATAGCTGTTTTTTTGAATTTTTGCGTTTGTTCCAAAAACATCGAACATTCTACCGTAGGGGCGGCTGTCCGTTTGCCTTTTCATATCCTTTGGACGATAATATCAACTCCTCATCCGTCAGGCTTGCGCCGACCTTAAGCCTTCCCTGTTGGGGAAGGCTTTTAGGCGATCATCGACCGCCCAATATTAATTGTTTTTTCCTTCCTTTTATTATATATATAATATATAGTCAAAAAAGGAGGTTTTTTGTCGGTTTAAAATCCGCTTATGGGAAGGTCCTCGTCGTCCTTGCCCTTGGTTATACGGAGGATCTTTACGTAATAGGACATTGTGTCGCTGACCTTAACGAGAACGCGGTCACCAACCTTGTGTCCCATTATTGCACCGCCAAGGGGTGACTCCTTACTAACGAAGCCGAGCAGAGCGTTCTGACGGAGGGTTGTTACAATTTCAATCTCCTTCTCGGCATTCATTCTTTCGTTAAAGATAAGCACCTTATCAAAGAGGGAGACGGCGTCCTCCCTTTCCTCTATCTCGATCACCTTCGCCGTTCTGATCATATTTTCAAGATAGCGGATTCGGCTCTCGTTCTTACGCTTTAGGTGCTTCGCCTCCTTATACTCGGCGTTTTCCGACAGATCGCCAAACTCACGCGTGCGCTTCAGCTCCGCACCAAGCTCGGGAGCGAGGATATTCTTTCGGTAGGCAATCTCCTCCTCCATCTTTTTTATGTCTACTTCTGTAAGCTCGTCGTACATAATTGTCCTTTCTTAATTAGGCTCTCCTCCCAGGAGAGCTCCCGCGTCTGCGGGTGAGAGGTTCATTCGTTGTTTGATGGTTTTATCAATAAAATAACATACTCCCTCAAAGTGATTGTCGATATCTCCGTTTGTAAAACGCAGAACGAATAAACCGTGTTGATTCAATATTTCGGTTCTAAAGTTATCATACTCTTTGCCTTCGGGAGTATAGTGTTGTGAACCGTCAATTTCAATAATAAGCTTTGCTTTGTGGCAATAAAAATCTGCAATAAAGTTGTCTATTATTCGCTGCTTGTAAATCTTGATGGGATAACCTTTTAGAAAATCATACCAAAGATGCTTTTCTTGGCGTGTCATATTACGCCGTAGGCTTTTTGCATTTTCTAATAGTTCTTTTTTGTTCATGTTACCTCTCCGTCACCTTCGGTGCCACCTCTCCTACAAGGCGAGGCTTTCTCTCCGTCACCTTCGGTGCCACCTCTCCTACAAGGCGAGGCTTTCTCTCCGTCACCTTCGTGGTCTATTGAGATAGTCTTTTGAAATAAATGGGCTGCCGAAAGACAGCCCATTTGTTATTTATGTTATTATCTAATAATAAAGGTGAAATCAAAGTCCGTTTACAATCGCGAGGGTATCTCTTGCGATAACAAGCTCCTCGTTGGTGGGAATAACGTAAACCTTGATGGGAGAATCGGGAGTAGAGATCTCTACCTCCTCGCCGCGGATCTTGTTCTTCTCCTCGTCGATCTTAACGCCGAGGAAGGCAAGCTTCTCGATGAGCTTTGCTCTATATCCGCCTGCGTTCTCACCGATACCGCCGGTGAATACAATAGCGTCTGCGCCGCCCATAGCTACGATGTAAGAGCCGACGTTCTTCGCAATCTGGTGGGAATACATATCCTCGCAGAGGATAGCTCTCTTATCACCTGCTGCCGCAAGGTGGCCGATCTCCTGGTTATCGCTGGTCTTGCCGGAGATGCCGAGCATACCCGACTTCTTATTCATCATCTTATCGATATCGTCAGCAGTGGTGAGCTCGCCCTTACGCATAAGGTAAGGAATGATCGCGGGGTCGATATTACCAGAGCGAGTACCCATCATAATGCCCTCAAGGGGAGTAACGCCCATAGAGGTGTCGTAGCACTTTCCGCCCTTAACAGCCGCGAAGGACGCGCCGTTGCCAAGGTGGCAGGTTACGATATTGCACTCGTCAGCGGGCTTGCCAAGGTGGGCAATCGCTCTCTCGCTTACGTAGCGATGGCTTGTGCCGTGGAAGCCGTAACGGCGGATCTTATACTTCTCATAGTACTCATAAGGAAGGGCGTACATATAAGCCGCCTCGGGCATAGTCTGGTGGAAGGATGTATCGAATACTGCAACCTGGGGAACACCCATAAGCTCCTCGCATACAACAATACCGTTAAGGTTTGCGGGGTTGTGAAGGGGAGCAAGGTCAGCGCACTCAGCGATGATCGCCTTAACCTCATCGGTAACAAGAACGGAGGAAGCGAACTTCTCGCCGCCGTGAACTACTCTATGTCCAACAGCGCCGATCTCGGAAACAGACTTGATAACGCCCATATTCTCGTCTACGAGGGTGTCAAGCACGAGTTTAAGAGCCTCTGCGTGGGTGGGCATTGCGACAGCTGCCTTATAATCCTCTCTGCCGGGAACCTTGAACTTGAAGCCGGATTTACCGCCGATCTCCTCGCAGATACCCTTTGCAATAACTTGCTCATTCTCCATATCTATAAGCTGGAACTTAAGAGAGGAGCTGCCTGCATTGATAACAAGAATTTTCATTTTAATTTTCCTCCAAATATATAAGTTAAATTTAAAAGCAACATCAACCGTTGGCTATAAGATGATAAATTATGGCGACAGCCGCGCCGAGAAGCGAGCCGCAAACGACCTGAAGCGGAGTGTGTCCGACAAGGACCTTAAGCTTATCGGTCTTAATATGAGTGTCATGCTCAGAGAAATAATCGTTAAGAACCTCGGCGATGCTAATAATCGATTTTGCCTGCTTTCCGGTCTCGCGCCTTACGCCCAAGGCGTCGTGCATAACTACGATGGCGAAGATCGTTGCAATAGCAAACTCAACGCTTCCAAAGCCCTTGGAAAGTCCACTCATAACCGCAAGCGCGGTAACGGTGGCAGAATGTCCGCTTGGCATACCGCCGTCGCCGACGAGTCTGTCAAAGGAGAATTGTTTCGTCATAATAGCGTTAATAATAACCTTAAGCACCTGAGCTATCATCCAGGAGCAGCCGGGAATAAGCAAAACGGGATTGGTAAATATTTTCAAAAAATCCATATTCGAGGGGAACTCCTTTCTTTAGTGTAATTAATGTAACATTATTATTTTAACACTTTTTTAAAATAAATGCAATAGTTATTTTTAATTTTGTCAACAAGACGGCATAATATTGACAAAGAGGGGCGGTCCGGTTATAATATAATTAAAAGAACATTAAGGAGGACTGCTATGATAAAACCATTATTCGACAGAGAATTTTGCGTGCTCGGCATCGGTGAGGTCATGCTCCGTCTGTCACCCGTTGGCAAGGAGAGGATCTCGCACTGCGAGACCTTTGAGAAAAATGCCGGAGGAAGTGAGCTGAACGTAGTTTCGGGCATTTCTATGCTCGGTATGCGTACCGGTATAATAACCAAGCTGCCGCGCAACGAGATCGGCAAGTTCGTTAAGCACAAGGTGCGTTACTGCGGCACCAGCGACGACTATATAATCTACGACGACTCATCCGACGGACGCCTTGGCATCTACTATTACGAAAGCGGAGCCTATCCACGCCCCTCGGTAGTTTCCTATGACAGAGCCCATTCCTCCTTTACCACCTTCAAAAAGGAGGAGCTGCCCGAGGAGGTCTACACCTCCGCAAGCGTTTTCCACACCAGCGGCATTACTCTCGCTCTCGGCGAGTCGGTCAGAGAGAACGTTGTCGATATGATGAAGCTCTTCAGCGAAAAGGGCGCCGTCGTATCCTTTGACGTAAACTACCGTGCCGCCCTCTGGGAGGAGGCCGTGGCAAAGGAAACTATGCTCCGCGTGCTTCCTTACGTAAACATTCTCTTTGTCTCCGAGGAGACCTCCCGCCGTATGTTCGGTATGACGGGTACACTTGAGGAAATACACCGCCAATTCGCGGCAAAGTATCCGAATCTTGAAATAATCGCCAGCACCAAGCGCAAGGCTACCACGCCCCAAAAGCACACCTTCTCCTCTCTCGTTTACGACTGCAGGGAGGATAGGCACTTTGAGGAAGAGCCATACCGCGATATCGACGTCGTTGACCGTATCGGCTCAGGCGACGCCTACGTTGCCGGCGCGCTCTATGCCCTGCTCCGCTTTGGCGATATTGAGCAGATGGCGAAATACGGTGACGCTATGGCGTCTCTTAAAAACACCATTCTCGGCGACACCACAGAGTGCGACATTGTAGACATAGAACGCATCATCCGCCGCCACCACGCCGACGGTCCAAAGTCCGAAATGGTGCGGTAAATGCAAACTAAAGATTACTTTTAAAGCCAAAAGGACACCCAAAGGTGTCCTTTTGATCGTTTTTTACCGATTATCATTTCTGTTTTTAATCAAATAAATGATCCATCTGACCAATTGTACTACTAAAAAAATTACGCATAATATAGCCGTCAATTCAAGAGATTCCTTCAGAATAAGCGGAATCGATTCCTCAAAGGGAAGATGGGCGTACTCGAAAATTTTATTTTTCATCGAGCTTAACACAAAAATAACGGGAACGGCAATTATCCAGAAAATGATTTTCAATATCTTTTTTGTCTTGTCTTTCATAATGTCACTGCTCTTCTAAGGGTATTATAGTATAATTTCGGTATGGTGCCAATACGTTTGTGACCCGATATTCCTGTTTGCTTTCAAAGCGGAAGATACCGCTCTCATGAGTTGAAATTTTCAAATTTTTGCAACCACTTAAATGCTTTTATAAGTTGCTTGTTGATTTCGTTGCATATCTGCTCGGCGGTATTTTCGTTGAACTGTTGAACGAGCTTATATCCCTTTGGAATAAAAGGATTATTATCGTTTTCACATATATCCAAAAAGTCCTTTCCAAATCCGAAAATATACTTACTGTAAAGATCCCGATAATAGAACCAGCCGTCGTACATTCCCTTTAATCTGTATCGGTTGTCGGTATTCCACACGGTCAAATCATCTATGGTTAAACCATCGTATAAAACAAAATTTCTATTTTCTTTGTCGGGGAAAACAGCAGATACCTCAACCGTAAAAGAGCCTCCGTGTTTGTTGGTTTGAAAGGCTATAAGCTCAATGCAGTTTTCTTTCTCTCTTCTTAAATGCGGATATTTACCTGTAAATCCTTGTGCTAAAAGCGGTTGAATGACGTTAGTTTCTAAATGTTTTTTCATTATTCGAATATTCGTCATTGAATCACCGCCTTTCTTGGGTTTATTAGCTTCTTTTGAAAAATCTTCTTTGAATGAAAAACAATTTATTTCAGGCTTTCTATTGCAGCTTTTGCTGATGCCTTTAACGCTGTTTCACCGCCGTAATCGACACAATACCGATAATGTGAAAGCGCTTTTTCATTATCCTGTAATTTCTCGTAAACCTCACCAAGCTTATAGTGAGCAGTCAGCTTTCCCAAATTATCCAGCTTTGGAAACGCTTGCTCAAGCATTTGGAGATTATACGCTTCTACTATCTTATAATCACCCATAGCCATTGCCCTGTCGCTTTTCAGGATGGCGTCCATCAAGCCAAGACACATAAAATTGAGCTTAAGCTTTTGAATTTCAGTAAAAAGCTTTTCCGCCTCTTCCGTTTTGTCATAGGAGAACAAAAATGACGTTTTTATGAGCCTTGCGTACGTTTTCTTTTTTTCGCTTGCAACGGCAATCATCTCCTCAACCGTGGCAAGACAGTGTTCTCTATTATCTAAAGAATCGTATGCAATCGCAACAAGCTGTAAAATTTCAGAACTCGGTTTGTTAATAACAAGGTCTTTCGAATTCTTTAAAATTTCATATTCATTGATAAATTCAGCAGGTTTTAATTCGTTACGAACCAACTTGTTAGCTGAATTTATTAACTTGCCCTTGCCTTCTGCATAACGACCCCCAAATATCGAAAGGATGCCAATCGCACAAGCAATCGCTCCTAACCAAAACAGAAAATCGTCCTTAATTCCCAGATTCAAAAAAAGCAATGCTGTCGCAATAGAACTACTCCCCACAACGAAATAGCATATCGCCATAATCAATATTTTAAAAAGTCCTTTTTTCGTTAAGAACATATCGCCACCGCCTTTCTAATTTTATAATATCACACTTTGGGGTGGTTTGCAAGATTATTAGAGAAATATTTGGCGAGTTGTTCCAATTCAAATGACGGTCGGCAACTGTAAAAAAGATGCCGTTATTTTTCTTTCCTTTGATACCAAGAACACTTTCCATCAAGGGACAGTTTTCCCCTGTGTCCTTTCAGATTGTCTTCTTCAAGATTTTCCTCGTAGTGAATACAATCAATGCATTTATTTTTCACGATTTTTTCCAATTTCACTTCATAATCAAGACGACATAAAACAGTTACTTCTACCTCTTGAATTTTATTCAGATTAGCAAGATTAACATAAACCTGTGTTGTGTCTTCTTTTATCAAATATGGAAAAACACAATTTTCGGTTTCAAATTGAGTCAATTTAATAAAAGAGTTGTAATTGTTATTTGCAAAATCGATAAAATCCTTTATACACATTATATTTTCTGGATAATAATAGTAGTCATAATCAATTTCAAGTATTTTCATCTCATTACTCCTTTGATGATTTTTTATCCTTATCATTTAATAATTATTTGTTATCTGGATTTGCTTTTGCACTACAAAAAAGTAGAAATCGATTCAATCAATAAATAAATTATGGAATAAGCAGCGACAAGGATCATAAAAATAGCGAAAACCCAAACGAATATTTTTATCCATTTAGGGGTGATTTCCTTTGTATAGGAAATAATAGCAAAAGCAACACATACAAATATCGAAAGAAATAGCAACAAAATTGATATTGCGGATATCTTATTATTGAGCGTGTGGGCAAACACTATAAAACGCCCTGTGTCAATCACCCAAGCCTCGCAAGGAATGTCGGGAATGATCAAAAATACAACATTAATAATCAAAACAGTGGCAAGTGCAGAATAAAAATAAACACCGCAAACAGACATTTTATTTCTATCTTTCTTCGGGCGTTTTGTTTTTGAGTAAATAGACATACTGTCTAATGCAATCTTGCTGATAACGGTGTTTTTGACAGAAAAGTATTTCCCCTTTTGATAGCGGCTGTCGTATCCGGATAAGATGCGAATGAACAGCAAAGACATCGCCAAAAGTAAATATACCATTATCATATCTCCACCGCCTTTCTTGGGTTTATTATAGCATAAAATTCAATGTTTGTAAAGAGAAATGAATGTTGATAATGAATGATGAATAATAAAAAGCCGGGTATTCCGCAAGCAGAAGATATGCACGCTTGCCGCTTACAAGCAAGCTTGACGCGCTCTGCGCGGCATATGTGAACCGTCATTCTGCTACGCCAAAGGCGTGCAGAACCGGTTCGAATCCTAAGCCGACTCCTCCAAAGGAAAGAAAAAAGGAATCCCACAAGGGATTCCTTTTTTCTTTGGAGGTGACGGCCGGATTTGAACCGGCGGATAACGGTGTTGCAGACCGGGGCCTTACCACTTGGCTACGTCACCAATTTTTTGATTGCCTTAATATTATAGCAGAGGTTTCTACTTTTGTCAAGGGTTTTTTCAGGTATTTTTCAGCTTTTTATTCGAAATTTCGCTTTGTTGCGCATTTTGCACTTGTAAATTACTTTTATTTATGTTAGAATATATGTGTAATGAAAAGTAATATGCTTATTTAAGCATATATTCTATTAAGGAGGAAAGGGAAAATGGAAGTTGTTAAGGAAATAATTGCCTTTTTACGCGATTTTAATTTGATTTCGATCGTACTCAGGCTTGTGCTTGCTATGCTTCTCGGTGGTACCATCGGTCTTGAGCGAGGAAAGCAGGGACGCGCGGCGGGAATGCGTACGCACATCTTTGTCTGTCTCGGTGCTACGCTTGCAACGATGATTGGATTTTACTCGGTAGAGATCCTTGACAGCATCGGAGATCCCCTTCGTGTTGCAGCACAGGTAATTTCGGGCATAGGTTTTCTTGGCGTCGGTACTATCCTGCTTAAGGGAAGATTTCAGATCACAGGACTTACCACTGCGGCAGGCCTTTGGTGCGCAGCAGCGATCGGTATTGCTCTCGGAGCCGGCTTCTACGAGGGCGCGATAATCACCTTCGTCTGTTCCGTGCTTACTGTAACTATCGTTTCCCGAGTTGAGCACGTTTTCAACAAAAAGTACAGTAGATTTGGCATTTACATTGAGATCTGCTCGGATAAATACGTTAGAGAAGCTATCGATCTTCTGGAATCAAATTACAAGGTTTCTGATATTCAGGTCACATCCCCCAGAAGCGGCACTACCGGAAACGTGGGCATTGAAGCCAACGTACACAACCGCGACTTCTCCACCTCGCCAAACCAGGTGTCAAAGGAGCTTGAAGCCGAGGAATACGTTATCTTCGCACTTGAGTCTATTTAACAATTATGAAAGGGACATAAAATGTGTCCCTTTTTTTGTTGAGGGCTTAGCGCCGTTTTGGTACGGCGCAGACCCGTAAGTTGGGTTCAAAAACAAAAACCGTACCACTTCGGGTACGGCACGGAGCGGGATTACGCTGCGTTGTTTCACTTTGGTGTGAAACAACACGTTGAGTTTGCTTAACGCAAACGTCACGCAAAAACGCTTTCGTTGCGTTTTTGCTGAGGGCTAATCGTCGTTTTGATGCGAACGATA
>SVTZ01000028.1 GCA_015063525.1 Oscillospiraceae bacterium | reverse complement strand
CCAAGAAGGGCATTACCTCTATTCAGATGGACCTTAAGGTTGACGGCCTTACTCCCGAGATCATCAAGCAGGCGCTTGAGACCACTCACCAGGGCAGAAACGAGATCATCGACAAGGTTATCCTTTCCGCTATCGCAGAGCCCAGAGCAGAGGTTTCTGCTTACGCTCCCAAGATGATCTCTATGACTATCAATCCCGATAAGATCCGCGAGGTTATCGGTAAGGGCGGCTCTGTTATTCAAAAGATCGTTGCCGACACCGGCGCAAAGGTTGATATCAACGACGACGGCACTGTATTCATCGCAGCGGTTAACCGCGACAGCGCAGATATGGCTAAGGCTATTATCGACGCTATCGTGTTCGAGCCCGAGGTAGGCGAGACCTACGAGGGCACCGTTACCAGAATTATTCCTATCGGCGCATTCGTTGAATTCGCCCCCGGTAAGGAGGGTATGGTACACATCTCCAAGCTCCAGCAGCAGAGAACCGAGAAGGTTGAGGACGTTGTTGCGGTAGGCGACACAGTTCGCGTTAAGTATCTCGGCACCGACGAGAAGGGAAGACAGAACCTTTCTATGCGTGACGCTGCCCCTAAGGCAGAGTAATTTAAATTAAACAATTCAAGGCGGAGTTCTCTCCGCCTTTTC
The DNA here is from genome assembly GCA_015063525.1 of Oscillospiraceae bacterium. Taxonomy (GTDB): domain Bacteria; phylum Bacillota; class Clostridia; order Oscillospirales; family CAG-272; genus UBA1740. Next base: position 18,016 of record SVTZ01000028.1, on the reverse strand, counting down.
TTTTGTGCATTGGTTGTGTAAAAGTCACTTTTTTGTGTATAAATTCTCCCCCGCATATATATATAATTAATAAAAACAATAAAAACTAAAAAAAATTCAAAAAAACTATTGACTTATTTGACAATAAGTAGTATAATCATTAACGAGAAAGTGCATTAGTTTGTCCGTTTGAATTAAGGAAATGCGAAAGCTTGATCGGAGGTTATTCGCCCAACTACCTCCGAGTTCCTTGAGCAATCCCTTGTTCTCCGGCAAATATGTGTTTTCACAAAAGAAAAACAAAAAACAATGTATTAAAGGAGAAATTTTACGATGAACAAGAACATTATTAAATTGTTTGCAATTTTAGTGATGTGCTTCATGATCGGTGCAGTTCTTGTTGCTTGCGGCACTCAGGGCGAGCAGGGCGAACCCGGTGCTCAGGGACCTCAGGGTATCCAGGGCGAACAGGGACCTCAGGGACCCCAGGGTGAGCAGGGCGAGCCCGGTAAGGATGGCGTAGATGCAACCGACTGCGAGAACCATCAGTGGGATAAGTACGAAATCGTACTTCAGGAGCATGCTTACAATCCCGAGACCGGCGAAGCAACTATCAAGGTTGTACAGAAGACCTGCGTTGATTGCGGCGATGCTTATTACTTTGAGATCGGTCACGAGTTTGAGGCTGGCGAGCCTGTAGCTCCCACCTGCCAGGCAAAGGGTTACACCGTTTACACCTGCGATTGCGGTTACAGCGAGCAGAGAGATTTCGTTGAGAAGATTGCTTGCAATCCCGGTGATAAAGAATACGCCAAGAACGAGGCTGGCATCTGCGATTGCGAATGGAACAATCCTTGGCTCATTCACTGCACTATGTGCGGCGAGCTTCTTGAGCAGGGTGAGGACGGCGCTACCGGCCATTCCTTCACCGATTACAACCCCGTTAAGAACGAAGGTACATACAATCCCTGTACTTGGGTAGCAGGTAATGTTGCACAGTGTGACAACTGCAATTGCGCAGATCACATTGACTACGTTGTTGCCCCCGACGCTAAGCCCGTAGGCCACAAGTGGAGCAACTGGGCTATTAAGTCCGAGGCTGACGGTAAGTACACTCTTGAGCGTACCTGCTCCGTTTGCGCAGCTTCCTTCACCGAGGGTACCCAGACTAAGGTTATCACCCTTGCTGATTGCGTAGCTCCCGATGCTGAAAACGGCGTTAACTACACTGCTCCTACCTGCACTAAGGAAGGCAAGAAGGTTTGGACCTACGAGATCGACGGTCAGACCCTTACTGTTAAGACCGAGATCATCGCTGCTACCGGCCACACCGTAGCAGAGGATGCTAAGTACGAGGTAACCGTTCTTCCTACCGAAACCACCAACGGTAAGATCAAGACCACCTGCGCTACCTGCGGTGAGAAGCTTGAGATGGAGCTTCCTGCTCTTAGCCCCATGTACCTCAGAGTATATCAGATCAAGCAGGGCGAGTGCGATGACAACTATGACTACTACACCATCGCTCTTACCGACCTCAACGGCGAGATCAACGGTACCATCCTTGTTACCTTCAGACTTGCTGCTGAGTACGGTCACAACAACGACCTTGCCGGTGATCATCCCGATACCGAGTGGGTTGTTATCGATATCAACGGTACTCTTTACGACGCATACTGGTGCTTCACTTGTGATCACTGGGTAGCAGTTAGAGTTCACCAGGACTAATTATAAGTAATCTTTCTCCAATGATTACTGAATAAGTTGGCAGGGCGATCGCCCTTGGCGGTCGCCCTGCTGATAAAGTCTATTGGAGAGCATAATCGTTCAAGCACCGTTTAAATTTGGATTTAATTATATTAGGAGGATATTATGAGAGGCTCTAAATATCACGATTATCGAGTTCTGAAGATTGTTTTTGCAATCATTGTTTTAGTAGGTCTCGGTTTATTTATTTATTTCAAATTTTTAAAGGCGCCGCTTGAACACGTACCACTTAATGACATATGGATCACCGTAGAGGAGGCTACTTGTACTGCCGATGGAAAGAAGGCCAGAGTTTGCTCTGAATGCGGTGAAAAATTCGATTTTGAAGCTATTCCTGCTACGGGACATACTGCTAAGGCTCCCGTTGTAGAGAATAGAATTGATTCTACTTGTACTGTGGGCGGCTCTCATGATGAGGTAGTATATTGCAAGGATTGTGATTACGAGATCTCGAGAGATACAGTTCAAGATGAAATTCTTCCTCATACTCGCGGTGAGGTTAAGCAGGAGGATGTTAAAAATCCTACTCACACTATTGCCGGGAGCTACAATGACGTAGTTCGTTGTACCGAGTGCGATACCATTCTTGAAAGTGAAGAGAAGGTTATTGAGCCAACGGGACACGACGATCATAAGTGGCATCTTGAGTATCGTCCTCTCTTTGATGGCGAAAAGAGCCAGATTCTTCTGATTGGTGAATGCACTTGTAAGGAGGGTAACAATTACGTAAAGATTCTTACCGCTGATAGCGAGGGCGTTACTATTACCAAGAAGGATCCCACAACCGCTAAATGCTGCGACAATACACAGCACGTTTCGTACATCTATAACGGTGAAGCTATAGAGCTTGATATAGAGCTCCCGCTTGAGTCTCATAAGCTTTATGCAATAGAGCTTCAGAATCCCGAAAATCTTGATGAGATGATCACCGCATACATAACTGTCGACAACTTTGCTATAAGAGATGAATACGGAAACATCTTGTATTATGATTATTCTGAGCCTGAAATTGAAAAGCATGTCGTGTTTAAGGATACGACATGGAACGATGATGGTACCAGAGTTGGTTTGATCAGATGCGTAGCCTGCGAGGCAATGAAGTGTCAGTATGAATATGACAACAATCCCGATGACGGTTACTATGGCGATATCTGCTGTGATGAAGAGGGATATTCCTGGCATCCTATTCTTGTCTATTCTGAAAAATACCATAAAAGATAAAATACGGAATCCTAATATTAAAAAGCCTAATTATCGAGTAAAGGATTCTAAATATTAGAAAAACCGTCCGCGTGTAGCGGGCGGTTTTCTTTTGCAAAAAAGAGCTCTGATCTTTATAGAGGATTATAAATATTGGTTAAAATGAAGGAAATCTATTGCAATTTGTAGTATTTAATGATATAATATTATTGTGAAAAAGTGTGCATTATTGAAATGTGAAAAGCGCATTTTTTATAGGAAAGCAAATAAAAAGATATAAAAAGGAACTAAAAATGGAAAGAACCTACATTAAAGACGTGACCCCCGGCGTGTGCCGCGTGCAGGGCTTCGTCGAGAATTTCCGTAACAAGAGAACTATGGCGTTCATAGTTGTTAAGGACATCACGGGCAAGCTCCAGATCACTATTGAAAAGGAAAAGCACCCCGAGTTCACCGAGATGCTTGACAAGCTTACTATTCACTCGGTCGTAACCTTCGAGGGAGAGGTCGTTGCTAGCGAATATGTTAAGATGGGCGGCAAGGAGATGTATCCCGACTTTATGCATATAGAGTCTGTTGCCGATGCCCTTCCTATTAAGGACGACTCTGATATTGACGTCCGTATGGATTACAGATGGATCGACCTCCGCCGTGACAAGAATCACCTTATGTACGAGATGCAAACCACCCTCACTAATGCTATGCGTGAATTCCTCGTAGAGCGTAACTTTATCGAGATCCATACTCCTAAGCTTATTGCAGCTGCAAGCGAGTCGGGATCTGACGTTTTCGAGGTTAAGTATTTTGACGGTCTTGCATACCTTGCCCAGTCTCCTCAGTTCTATAAGCAGATGGCTATGGCTTCCGGTCTCGAGCGCATCTTTGAGACAGGACCTGTCTTCAGAGCAGAGAAGTCCTATACCAATAAGCACGCTACTGAATTCACCGGATTCGACCTTGAATTCTCCTATATTAACTCCTTTGAGGACGTTATGAAGATGGAGGAAGAGCTTCTTACCTATGCGTTGAAGGCGGTTAAGGAAAAGCACGGCGATAGAATTGTAGAACTTTATGGCCCCGAGTACGAGGTTATCGTGCCCAGCCTGCCTTTCCCCAAAATGAAGCTTTCTGATGTCTACGCTGAGCTTGAAAAGAGATATGGCTACACCGTTCCCGAGGAGCTTCACGGCGACCTTACTACCGAGGCAGAGCGTATGACAAAGCAGCTTTGCCGTGATATGTTCGGCCACGAATTTCTCTTTATTACCGACTATGACGCGTCTGAAAGAGCCTTCTATCATATGAGAGACGAGCAGGGCGTTCCCCAGGGCTACGACCTTATATGGCGCGGCGTGGAGATCACCACCGGCGCACAACGTGAGCATCGTTACGACGTGCTTAAGGCACAGGCAGAGGAAAAAGGCCTTGCAGAGGACGTAAAGTTCTATCTTGAGTTCTTCAAGTACGGCTGTCCTCCCCACGGCGGCTTCGGCCTCGGTATTGACCGTCTTACTATGCTCTTCCTTGGTCTTTCAATTAAAGAGGCGGAGTTCCTGTTCCGTGGACCTAATCGTCTTACCCCCTAAAATTATCGGCATAAAATTCACAATACTTCGTTAAAGCGTCGACTCGGTCAAATCGTCGTAGATAACTACGACTTCATTTCCCTCGCTCGCTTTGCCTCGTCTTGCAAAATTTCTGCCCGCTAATTTTTTGTTTGACAATATCTAAATTAATGCTAAAGAGGAGAAATAAAATGAAAATTGCACTTATTAACGAAAACAGCCAGGCGGCTAAAAACGCTCTTATTGAGTCCACCTTGAGATCCGTTGTCGAGCCTCTCGGCCACGAGGTTTATAACTATGGTATGTATTCCGCAGAGGATAAGGAGCAGCTTACCTATGTACAGATAGGTATCCTTTCTGCAATCCTTCTTAATTCCGGTGCTTGTGATCTTGTTATTACCGGTTGTGGTACGGGTGAGGGCGCAATGCTCGCTTGTAACTCCTTCCCCGGAGTTCTTTGCGGTCACGTTGTTGATCCTACTGACGCATATCAGTTCACTCAGGTAAATAATGGCAACGCTATCTCTATGCCATTTGCTAAGGGCTGGGGTTGGGGCTGTGAGCTTAACCTTCAGTACGTTTTCGAGAAGCTCTTCGTTTCCGAGTGGGGTCTTGGTTATCCTCGTGAGAGAGCAGTTCCCGAGCAGAGAAACAAGAAGATTCTCGACGAGGTAAAGAAGGTTACTCATACCGATATGGTTTACATTCTCGAGAACCTTGACCGCGAGCTTGTGCTCGGCGCTATCGCAGGACCTAAATTCTCGGAATACTTCTTCGCTAATTGCAAGGACGAGAGAATTGCCGAGTGCGTAAGAGGTCTTCTCAACGACTGATAACAACGTTTGATTATCAGCATTTATAAAAAATCACACAAAAATTTGGCGCATTTCTTGCTGTTGAAAATAGTAGTTATGCGCCGATTTTTGCCATAAAAAGTTAAGTCTGGTTAGCAAAATAGCGCATTCTGCCGAGAAAATGGCGTAAAACGAACGAAAATCAAAAACGAAAAATGAAATTTGCCAGAGCAGAATGCTTCGATTAAAATTTTTAGCCTTCGGGCAGACAGGAGTGCGATTATGACCTTTATCCAAAAGATTGCAGAGGGCTGTATGCCGTTCCTTTATTTCCTCGAGAGCATTCGTAACCCCTTCCTTGATTGGTTCTTTGCGACAGTAACCCACCTTGGCGAGGAGATATATTTTCTTCTCATTGCCATAATCTTCTTCTGGTGCGTAAGCAAAAGAGAAGGGTATTATATCCTTATAACCGGACTTGTCGGTACTGTTGTAAATCAGGTCGCAAAGCTTTTCTTCCGCGTTCCCAGACCTTGGGTACTTGATAAGAATTTTGAAATTATCGAGTCGGCAAGAGAGGAGGCTACCGGCTACTCATTCCCCTCGGGACACACCCAGAACGTTGCCGGAACCTACGGCGCGGTTGCTGCTGCCAAGCCCGGACGCTTCAGAACTGCTATCTGTGTGACTCTTATCGTTCTCGTAGCATTTTCCAGAATGTATCTTGGAGTACATACGCCTCTCGACGTTGTGGTTTCCCTTATCGTTGCTCTTGCATTGGTGCTTCTTCTTCGTCCCATGTTTACTACCGAAGAACGTTTTAAGAAATTTATGCCTTGGATCGTAGTTGGCTCTGTAGTTCTTTCGCTTGGCTTCCTTGCATACGTTCTTGCGATTTCGGGTGACACAACCCTTGACCCCCACAATTATCATAGCGGTCTTAAAAATGCTTGTACTCTTTTTGGTTGTACTGCAGGTCTGGTGATAGTTCATTTTGTAGACTCTAAATTCATTAATTTTCAGACAGACGGCCGCTGGTACGCTCAGATAATAAAGCTCGTACTTGGTCTCGTTGGCGTCATTGCGATCAAATCCGGACTTTCCGCACCTCTTGTTGCACTTTTCGGCAACGAGTTTGTTGCGCGTGCTGTGAGATACTTCCTTATCGTTATCTTCGCGGGTGCGGTGTGGCCACTTACCTTCAAGTGGTTCTCGGGCTTGAAGATCGAATGTATGGAGAAGTTCACCGCTTGGGTCAAGGATAAAGGGTCAAAGCTTTTTAATAAAAGTAAATAACTGAAATTGACAGACTCGGCTAATCCCCGAGTCTGCTTTTTTACTAAAAAGCCTTTACAATTTTAAATATTTATGTTATAATATACTGATTAAATATGTAAACAGCTTTGAAAGGCAACAAAGTATATGAAATGTCCCCTTTGTAACTGTCAGGACTCGAGAGTTCTCGATTCCCGTCCGATAGATAACGGCTCTAGCATAAAGCGCCGCCGCGAGTGTCCCTCCTGCGGCAAGAGATTTACCACCTACGAGGTTGTTGACACCGTTCCGATTGCAGTGGTAAAGCGTGACGGACGCCGCGAATTCTTTGATAAGCATAAGCTTGTAAGAGGTATTCAGATCGCCTGCCAGAAGCGCCCCGTCAATGCTGACGGAATTGCCACCTCGATCGAGCAGGAGCTTATGAATTCTATTATCACTGAGATATCCTCGACTGATATCGGTGAGATGGTCCTTGCAAGACTTAAGGAGTGCGATATCGTTGCATATATTCGTTTCGCTTCGATTTACAGAGACTTCCAGGATATCGACTCTTTTACCGCAGAGCTGAAGAGTCTGTCTAAGCGTCCCAGAAGAAGGATAAGTACTCAGGATACGGAGGAAAAATAATGATTAAAAGTATGACCGCCTTCGGCAGAGCAAAGCGCGAGGGCGAAACTAAGGATCTTACAATAGAGATCAAGAGCGTTAATTCGAGATTTTTCGATTGTAACGTAAAGCTTCCAAGAGCATACATTTTCCTCGAGGAGCGTATCAAGGAGCATATCCGTAAAAACGCGGTAGGCCGCGCGAAGGTAGACGTTTTCGTAACAGTTGATAACCACAGCTCGGGTGTCGGTAACGTTGGTATCGATATGGCATATCTTGAGAGCTATCTTTCTGCTCTCGGCCGTCTGCGCGACGAGTTTGGTCTTCACGATGATATCAGCGTTATGACCGTTGCCCGTAATCAGGAGATATTCACTTATGATAAGCCTGAGGAGGACCTTGAGGCAGAGTGGGAGCTTTTCCGCAGCGTGCTTGACGAGGCTATCGCGGGCTACAGCGAGATGCGTGAGCGCGAGGGCGCAAAAGCCGAGTCGGATATTAAGGCGAAGATCGAGCTGGTTCGCGCTTATGCAGACGAGGTCGAGCAGATCTCGAATGAGGATATCGTCGGCTACCGAGATAAGCTGGAGGAGAAGATCAGATCCTTCCTTGAGGACGCTAAGATTACCCCCGATGAGAATCGCTTGCTTACCGAGTGCGCTATCTGGGCGGATAAAATCGCAATAGACGAGGAGCTTGTGAGACTCAGATCTCATTTCGGCGCTTTTTACGACATCTGCGCGCAGAAGGAGCCCTCGGGAAGAAAGCTGGACTTCCTTATGCAGGAGCTTAACCGCGAGACCAACACAATCGGCTCTAAGGCAAACAATGCCCGAATTGCGAGAATAGTCGTAAATATGAAGGGCGAGCTTGAAAAGATAAGAGAACAAGTCCAAAATATTGAATAAAAGAGGTTCTTTATGAAATTTATAAATATCGGCTTTGGCAATATGGTCTCCGCAGGACGCATAGTTGCTATTGCTTCACCAGACTCAGAGCCTATTAAAAGGCTTGTCCGCGATGCTAAAGAGGACGGCAGAGTTATCGACGTCTCCTGCGGCAGACGTACCAGGGCGGTTATCATCACCGATTCCGAGCACGTTATCCTCTCGGCGATACAGACCGAGACTATCACCAACCGTCTCACCGACGAGCTTTCCGATGACGAGACCGATGACGAGGAGTAATCCTTTACTTTAAGTTAATTTTTGAAGCCGCAAGACGGCAGAATGGAGAATAAAAATGATCTACCCTACAGTGAAACAGCTGACAAACGACGAGTTCAACCGCTACGAACTGGTAATCGGCGTAGCAAAGTGCGCGCGCATCGTAACCGACGAGTACATTGAGATGAGAGCGAAGGCGCAGAAAATGATCGACAATCACGAGACCGAGAAGCCTCTCGCGGCTCTCATCGATCCCGAGTATAAGGATAAGAAGGCGGTTAAGATCGCTATCGCTAAGCTTGAGACCGGTAGGTTTAAACTTAAACACCCCATTAATTAAGGGCATATACCGAGATAATTAAAACTTAAAAATCAATGAAACGAGGTGGTTCTGTATGTATTGCGAAGTGTATCTTTTTGATGCGCCATATCATATAGACCGCCCCTTTGATTATTCCTGCGGCGACAATGTAAGGCCCGGCGATATAGTAAAGGTTCCCTTCGGCAGGGCAAACAATCTTCGTTTTGCGGTGGTTACAAAGGTAAAGGAAACGGCCGACAGCGATAATATAGAGAATATCAAGTCGGTTCACATCCTTATCGATCAGCGTTATTCCTTAAATCCTGAACTGCTTGGGCTCTGTCTGTTCTTGAAGGGACACACCCTCTGCACCTTCGGCGAGGCGGCAAGATGTATGCTCCCTCAGGGCGCGCTTTCGGATGTGCCTAATATAAAGCTGAGAAAGACCTGCGTGCTTACTCTCTCTCGTGAGGAGGCGGAGGAGAGGCTGTCACTTTCCGGCAGAGCAGGTATACGTAGCGAGGGGCAGAGGCTTATCGTTGATTATTTAAAGAGCATCGGCTCTGCTGATATTGAGCTTTTGCGGGCAATTCCCGGTGTGTCCTACGCCAACATTTCCGCCCTGAAGGAAAAGGGAATAATTAAGATACTAGAATCCGAGAGCGTCAGAAATCCTTACGCCGAGTATGCGAGGATTCGCGATGACTCACCTATCGAACTGAGTTCCGCCCAGCAGACGGCGTATAATACTATCGAGGCAGAGCTTCTCTCGGACAGCGCTCGCGCGGCGCTTCTCTTCGGCGTAACCGGAAGCGGCAAGACGAAGGTTATAATGAAAGCTATTGACAGAACCCTCGCAGAGGGGAAAAACGTCATTATGCTTGTTCCGGAGATTGCTTTAACACCCCAAACGGTGAACATTTTCTGCCGTCGATACGGCGAGAGGGTGGCGGTGCTTCACTCCTCGCTATCCCAGGGCGAGCGATTTGACGCCTGGCGCAGAATAAAACGCGGTGAGGTTGACCTTGTTATCGGTACTCGCTCGGCTATTTTTGCACCCCTTGAAAATATTGGCCTTATCGTTATCGACGAGGAGCACGAGCACACCTATAAGTCGGAGTCAAATCCCAAATACCACGCCCGTGACGTTGCCGCCTATCGTTGCGGCAGAAACAACGCCCTTATGCTTTTAGCCTCGGCTACTCCTTCGCTTGAGAGCTTTTATAAGGCGGAGTGCGGAAGCTATACCCTCGTTCCCTTGCGCGAAAGATACGGAGGAGTAAGGCTTCCCGACGCAATAATCGTTGATATGCGCGAGGAGCTTCGGCTCGGCAATCTGTCTCCCATAAGCGAAAGGCTTCATACCTCTCTTAAGGAGGTTTACGAGAGGGATAATCAGGCGATTCTGTTCCTAAACCGCCGCGGCTACTCAACTCAGATAAGCTGCAAGGAGTGCGGTGAGGTGCTGACCTGTCCGAGATGCTCGGTTTCTCTTACCTACCACACTAACCCCGAGGGCGGAAGGCTGCTTTGCCATATGTGCGGCTATACTCAGTCCGTACCGAAGATATGTCCCTCCTGTGACGCCGATAAGCTATCATTCCTCGGCTATGGCACACAGAAGCTGGAGTCCGAGCTTAATAAATATCTTCCCGATATGACGGTGCTCCGTATGGACGCCGACACGACGGGTACGAAAATGTCCTATGACAGAATGCTTGAGGATTTCAGAGAGGGAAGGGCGGATATTCTTCTCGGAACGCAGATGGTTGCCAAGGGCCACGATTTTCCCCGCGTAACCCTTGTGGGCGCGGCGTTGGCTGATACCTCGCTTTTTGTCAGCGATTTTCGCGCGGCGGAGAGAACCTTCTCGCTTCTTACTCAGGTTATCGGCAGGGCAGGAAGGGCGAGGGACGGCGGAATTGCCGTTATTCAGACCTTCTCCCCGAAGAATGAGGTCATAAGACTTGCCTGCCTTCAGGATTACGAGAAATTCTATGAGGGTGAGATCGCTCTCAGACGCGAGCTTTCCTATCCCCCCTTCTGCGATATAGTTCAGCTTACTCTTACCTCTGAGGACGAGGCAGAGCTTATGCGGCAGTCAAAGCGACTCTCGGACAGTATTTTAGAGAAGCTTAATGGCGACCTGGGCAAACTTCCGTTTATCGTATTCGGCCCCTTCGAGGCACAGGTCTATAAGCTTAACGAGAAATACAGAATGAGAATGATAGTAAAATGCAGACTCAATAAAGAGTCTAGAGGACTCTTCCATCAGCTTCTGTGTGAATTTTCCTCGGCTAGAGGAGTAACTCTTTCGGTGGATTTTAATCCACTAACTAATTAAGAAAAGATTTCCAAAGGAAAAGGAATTTATATAATTATGGCAAAATTAAAGATAGTAAAATTCGGTGATCCTATGCTTCGTAAGGTCGCAAGACCTGTTGAACAGATCACACCCAGAATAATAACACTTCTTGATGATATGATTGAAACTATGCGTGAGGCAGGCGGCTGTGGTCTTGCAGCACCTCAGGTAGGCGTGCTTCGGCGGATCGCGGTTATCGAGGTTGAGGAGGGCGAGGTTATCGAGCTTATCAACCCGAAGATCATCGCCTTTGCAGGTGAGCAGAACGAGCAGGAGGGCTGCCTCTCCAACCCCGGTGAGTACGGAATTACTAAGCGTCCTCAGGCGGTTACGGTACGCGCTACCGACCGTCACGGCAAGGAATTTGAGGTTACCGGCACCGACCTTCTCGCGCGTGCTATCTGTCACGAGTGCGACCATCTTGACGGCAAGCTTTACATTGACGTACAGATCCGCGCCCTGACTGATAAGGATTTTAAGTAATGAACAACATAATGTTTATGGGCACGCCCGAGATATCGGCAACCTGCCTTGCAAGGCTTTTAGAGGACGGACACGGCATTACCGCCGTAATCACCCGCGAGGATAAGCCGAGAGGCCGCGGAAACGTTATGACCAAAACTCCGGTTAAAGCTCTTGCCGAGCAGCACGGTATTCCGGTCTATACACCCAAAACCCTGCGCGATGAGGCCTTTTCTGCCATTCTTGCAAAGCATAATCCCGAGATAATCGTTGTTGTTGCTTACGGAAAGATACTGCCTCCCGGCGTTATAGAATATCCCAAATACGGCTGCATCAATCTTCACGTCTCTCTTCTGCCGAAGTACCGCGGCGCTGCCCCGATGCAGAGAGCAATAATGGAGGGTGAGAGCGAGACGGGCGTAACCGTTATGCATATGGCTGAGGGGCTTGACACAGGCGATATTATCTCTGTGGAAAAATTCCCCATATTCCCCGAGGACGATTTTGAGGTTATTCACGACCGTTCCGCCGAGGTCGGCGGCAGACTCCTCTCCGACACTATTGAGATGATCGCAAACGGCGAGGCCGAAAGAATTCCTCAGGACGACAGTCTTGCGAGCTATGCAAAAAAGGTCGAGAAGGAAGATTGTAAAGTAGATTTTACATTATCCGCTCAAAAGCTTGATTGCATCATTCGCGGCGTCACACCCATTCCAGGAGCTTTTGCCTACCATAACGGAAAAATGCTCAAGATAAATAAGGCCCGTCCCGTAGAAGGAAAGGGAATGCCCGGAGAGGTTATCGACCTTTCCGACAAGGGCGAGGGCTACGTTACCGTTGCTTGCGGCGAGGGCGCGCTTCGTATTACCGCTCTTATCCCCGAGGGTAAGGGTAAAATGACTGCGGGTGATTTCGTCCGCGGAAGGAAAATTTCCCTCGGCGACCTTCTTGAATAAAGGAAAAGCTATGAATATAAGGCAGATTGCGCTTCGTATTCTCGACGAGTACGAGGCAGGAGGAAAATTTATAAATCTCGCGCTTTCATCGCACCTGACGGATGACCTGTCAAGGGAGGAGAAGGCGGCTTTAACTGCGCTTCTTTACACCTCCGTAGAGCGCAAGCTGACCTATGATTACTATATCTGCGCGATCTCAAAGAGATCCGAGTCCGACATCGACCCCCACACCAAGAATATTCTTCGTCTCGGCCTCTGTCAGATGCTTGATATGCGCTCGATCCCCGACTTTGCCGCTGTAAATGAAACGGTGAAGCTCGCCAAAAATCCCGGTGAGCGATCCTTCGTAAATGGTGTGCTTCGCGCCGCGGTAAGACAAAAGAATAGCCTTCCGTCTCCTGATGAAGCGAAGAATTATAAGCGATATCTCTCGGTTAAGTATTCATTTCCTCTGCCAATAGTCAAGCATTTTGACTCTCTTTATGGCAGAGAGGCTACCGAGGAAATCCTCCGCTTCTTTAATGATGAAAAATATACAGATATTACGGTAAACACTCTTAAAGTTTCGGTAGACGAGTACCGAAAAGCGCTTGAAAATAAAGGCGTTAACGCTAAAACTAACCCTTACTCGCCCGCCTCTCTCCGCATAGAGGGATCCCAAAACCCCGAAAGGCTGCCCGGTTTTTCCGAAGGACACTTTTTCGTTCAGGACAGAGCCTCTGCTATATCGGGTATGGCACTTGACGCACGCGAGGGCGACCTTATCGTTGATGTCTGCTCTGCTCCCGGTGGAAAGAGCTTCTTTGCTGCACTTGCCTCGTGTGATAAGGGTGAAATCTACTCCTTTGACCTTCATGAAAGCAAACTTTCTCTTATAACCTCGGGTGCAGACCGTCTCGGCTTAAAGGCTGTGAAGGTATCGGCAAGGGATGCGCTCTCTCCCGATGAGACTCTTCTCGGCAAGGCAGACAGAGTCATATGTGACGTACCCTGCTCGGGACTTGGCGTGCTTGGTAAAAAGCCTGACCTAAGATACAAGGATTTCTCCCTGACTGAGGAGCTTCCAGCGCTTCAGCTTTCTATTCTGAAAGCATCTGCATCTTACGTTAAGTGCGGTGGAGTTTTGGTGTATTCAACCTGTACGCTTAATCCTAAGGAAAACGAAGAGGTGGTGACGGAATTTCTTGCCGAAAACTTGAATTTTGAGTCCTTGCCCTTCTCTCTCGGTGATCTTACGGCAGAGGGCGGAATGTTGACTCTGCTTCCTCACGTCCATCACACCGACGGCTTCTTTATGGCAAAAATAAGAAGGAAAGACACGATATGACAACCAAAGTTGACCTTTTATCAATGCTTCCCGAAGAAATGGAGCAATATTTCATCTCCATCGGTGAGCCGAAATTCCGCGCCAAGCAGACCTTTTCACGCCTTCACCGCGGTGAGCGTATCTCCGAGATCACTAATCTCTCGAAGGGTCTGCGCGAGAGGCTCTCTGCCGAAACGCTTGATACACTCCCGACGGTTGAGGAAAAGCTTGTTTCCAAGCTCGACGGAACTGTAAAATATCTTTTCCGCCTCCACGACGGCGCTTGTATTGAGAGCGTATTTATGCGCTATAAGCACGGAAACACCCTTTGTATTTCCAGTCAGGTCGGCTGTCGTATGGGTTGTAAATTCTGCGCTTCCACAATTGGCGGCCGTGCCCGCGATCTTTATCCATCCGAGCTTATCGGTCAGGTGATTGCCGCCGAAAAGGACTCGGGCGAGCGCATCTCTAACATCGTTATGATGGGCATCGGTGAGCCTCTTGACAATTACGATAACGTGATCAAGTTTCTACGTCTAGTTAACCACCCCGACGGGCTTAATATAGGCTACCGCCACATTTCGCTCTCCACCTGCGGTGTTGTTTCCGGTATTGAAAAACTAGCCGGGGAGAATTTTCCCATCACCCTTTCGATCTCTCTCCACGCTGCAAACGACGCGGCTCGCTCGGAGATTATGCCGATAAATAACAAGTGGAATATTTCTGAGCTTCTTTCGGCCTGCGTGTCCTACTATAAGACAACAGGACGCCGTATTTCCTTTGAATATACCCTCATTTCGGGTAAAAATGATAGTGAGGCAGATGCTGTAGAGCTTGCCCAGCTTCTTAAAAACGCCTTTCGTGGCTCGGGAGCACCTATCCACGTTAACCTTATTAGGGTAAACGAGGTAAAGGAAACCGGGTTTAAGAAGGGAACGCCCGAATCGGTGAACGCATTTGCCGCGGCTCTTGAAAAACGCGGGATCACCGCAACCATAAGACGCAAACTTGGCAGTGACGTTAACGCCGCCTGCGGTCAGCTCAGACGCTCTAATTTGATTAAAAAGGAAGAAATTTAATTTGATTACAGAAAAACACGGCAAGGTTGTAAAGGGCCTTGGCGGACTTTACGAGGTAAGAATAGATGAAGGCGGTGAAATAAGCCGTCTTGCCTGCCGCGCCAAGGGCGTTCTGAAGCGCGACGAGGAAAAGGTGCTTATCGGCGATAACGTTACCGTAACTATTGATGACTCTACTCCCGACGGCATTGTGATCTCGGCTATTGACGAGCGCAAAAATGCGCTGATCCGTCCGCCGCTTGCCAATCTTGATTATATTTTCATAGTTTTTGCCGCCGCAAAGCCATCGCCCGTCATTGAAACGGTGGACAAGCTTATTGCCATTGCGGTGCATAACTCCATTACTCCCGTGGTCGTCATTACCAAAACCGATCTTGACTCGGGTGCGGCAGAGGAATTTGCCGCCATTTACCGTCTCTCTGGATTTGAGACCTTCGTCACCTCATCCGAGGCGGGCGAGGGAATAGACGAGCTTTCCTTATATATTAAAAAGGAAGTGAAAAACGGCAAGACTGCCGCTTTTGCAGGCGCATCGGGTGTGGGAAAATCAACGCTTATGAACGCACTTTTCCCCGGACTTACCCTTGCCACTGCTGAAATCTCTCGCAAAATAGAGCGCGGCCGCCACACCACACGTCACGTGGAGATCTTTGATATTTTCCCCACAGCCGATACCGGCTTCCTTGCCGACACGCCCGGCTTTTCGCTTATCGACTTTGCAAGATTTGATTTCTTCTCTCTTGATGAGCTCCTTCCGACCTTCCCCGAGCTTTTGCCTTACCTTGGTAAATGCCGCTATGCCGACTGTGCTCACGTCGGCGAGGGAATAGAGGAGTGCGCGGTTGCAAGAGCCGCCGCCGAGGGCGAGATCGCTCCAACCCGACTTGAAAGCTATCGTTCAATATACAAAGTATTGAAGGAAAAAACCACTTATAAATAAATGAAACGCATCTGTCGGTCGATAGATGCGTTTTTTCGTAGAACTTAAATAGCTATAATTTCAATGTTAGTTTTATTTGAGTTTTTGCGTATTGCTGCGATGTTATCATATATTGACCCTTTGCGGCAAATAAGAATATCGGTCTCTTTTATAAGCTTGTTATCGCGGTGCTTCACGGCGTTTTTGGGGTCTTGGTAAACTATGTCACAATCCAAACTGAATATAGGAGCATCAGAGGATTCATAAGCAAGCTTGTCGTTGGATAAGAGAATGGAAAAGCAGATACTTGGATATTGCTCTGACAGCCCGATAAAAAGTCTATAGATCATATCCTTGTCATCACCGCCTGCCATTATTACTCTTGCACCGCGGTTGTCTATCAGGTTGGTAAGGATGTTATGAACGGTATTTTGTAGATCCTCAGTAAAATCCTCTGTCCTTAAAATTGTTACAGTTAACATTTAGTATTCCTTTTCATAAGTAATTGTATAAAGATTAGCATATTGTCTAAATATAGATAATACATTATAAATTATACTCGGTCTAACGACAATTGCCAAGAGATTGGGTATAAGTTATACTGTAACAGGGTGATAATTTATGATTACTTATGAGCCGTTTTACAGAACAATGAAGCAAAAAGGCTTTACGACATACAAGCTAATAAATGATTATGGTATTAGCAGAAGCTTAATTGACAGACTAAAGCACAACAGACCCATAACCACCGTAACACTAAACGACCTTTGTACCATTCTCGACTGCAGAGTAGAGGATATTATGGTTTATACTAAAGATGAATAAAAAAACAGCCTCAAGGCTGTAATAAGTATTATAAAACCTGTTGACAAACAAGTGAAATAGTGTTATAATGATAACGGAGAGTAACAAAAACGGTTGCTCCCTATGATTTGGTTAAGAATAACCGCCTACAGTTTGGTCGCTGGGCGGTTTTTCTTTTTTATGTTCTGTCGTTATTGTTAAAAATTTTAATAACAAGTCGGCAAAAGCGATAAATGCTGTTATAATCACAAACATTTCTGTAAGTGTTATGTAATCCATTTTATCGACCTCCCTTCCTTGTATTGAAGGGAGAAAAAGAAATTTAGCTCCCTTCTGAAAAAAGGAAGCAACCGCGTTCCGTTAGCACTCTCCGGGTATCTTTAGATACCAAAAGTATTATAGCACACTTAATTATAATCGTCAATATCCATATTGGAATAATTTTTTAAAAAACAAAAAAGTTTTCAAAAACCTCTTGACAAATCTCGTCATATAGTGTATAATAACTAAGTCCGAAGACAGCAGGTTCCGGTAAAAGCGTCAGCTTTCCTGCCGAGGTAAGAAAACTTAAATATTCGTATTTTTGTTGTCCTTTTCTCGGGGGTGGTCTGCGCCTTATCGGAAAAGGATATTTTTTATTGATTTTTTATGGAGGTGAAACAATGCCAAGCAATAAGATTCTTGAAGAGAAGAAGCAAGTCGTTGAAGAACTTGCCGCTAAGTTGCAGTCCGCTGCAGCAGGCGTTCTCGTGAAGTATGAAGGCATTAAAGTGGCTGAAGACACCGAGCTTCGTGCAGCTCTTCGTAAGGCTGGTGTAGAATACACCGTTATGAAGAACACCCTCACTGGAAGAGCATGCGAGATCGCAGGCTACGGTGATATGAAGCAGTACCTTTCCGGTATGACGGCTATCGCAATCAGCCAGGACGATCCCATCGCTCCCGCTAAGATTATGAAGCAGTACGCTGACAAGATCAGCAGCTTTGAGATCAAGGCAGGCTTCGTTGACGGTGGTATTCTTGATCAGGCAGGCGTTATCTCTCTCGCCGAGACTCCCTCTAAGGAAGTTCTTATCGGCAAGATGATGGGCAGCCTTCAGTCGTCCCTTTACAGCTTTGCTTACGTACTTCAGGCAATTATCGACAAGGACGGAGAGGCAGCTCCCGCAGAGGAAGCAGCTCCCGCCGAGGAAGCTCCCGCAGAGGCTTAATTTCTGCAAACTTATTTACACAGTATAAAATTTCTTAAATAATTGGAGGATTTTAAAATGAACGAAAAGTCTACTCAGATCCTTGAACTTGTAAAGGGTCTTACCATTCTTGAACTCGCTGACCTTGTAAAGGCACTTGAGGAGGAGTTCGGTGTATCCGCAGCTCCCGTAGCAGTAGCAGCAGCTCCCGGCGCTGCAGCAGCAGCTCCCGTTGAGGAGAAGACCGAGTTTGACGTAGTACTTAAGGCTGCAGGCGCTAAC
>SVTZ01000111.1 GCA_015063525.1 Oscillospiraceae bacterium | reverse complement strand
ACCGTCGAGTATTATTATTCCAAATAAAATTTAATTTTAAGGTCATCTGTAAAAATGCAGATGACCTTTTTGTTATTATTCCAAAGCAATTATATTATAATGTAATATAAATTACGTTAGGAGATTATATGCAATTATTTTTTCGTATTATGAACCAAATTCTTCCCATTCTCTTCTGGGTATGCTTAATACTTGGATTCGAGGAGCCAAAAGTAGCCCTGTTAACTGTAGTGGCGGCTATCATACACGAGGGTGGGCATCTTGCGTTTTTGAAAATCAAAGGAATAAAAAGGCCAGATCTGCGAGGTGTTATTTCAGGATTTAGGATACGTTCATCTTCCATGCTTACGTATACGGAAGAAACCATGTTGTATCTTTCAGGGCCGCTTGCAAATATTTGTGCAACAGCAGTATTTACATTATTGTGTGGCAACGCAACAGAACTACTCAGTGCGCTGAATATCGCTACAGCAATATCAAATCTCTTGCCTATCGAGGGATATGACGGATACGGAGCACTGCGTTCCATTTTCGAAATGCGAGGAAACGAATTCGCTCTGCGTGTACTTGAAGGGATATCTTCGGGAATAATATTTACTCTATGCATACTTTCAATATATTTCATCGACAGATTCGGTGGTGGATACTGGATTTTTGGCATTTTTTTCTTCTCAATGTTAAATCAACTGTCAAAATGGCTTAAAAATGTAAAAAGTGAAGATTGAAGAGTTTTAGAGAGTTTTTGGGAGATTTTACGAGATATTTCAAGTTTTTTCTCGCTAGAATACGCCCAAATCAAGATAATCACGGCTAATTGCGAAATTTTTTGGAAAGAAATTACGCAAAAACTATTGCAAAAGCGAAATGTTTTTGCTATAATTAACGCTGTCAAGTTATAGTCGTTTTTGTCGGCTATTGACAAATAAAGGCACTACTCATGCTTTAGGAAAGGATTTGAGATTTTAAGAAAATGGCAAAGCTCATTGAGTTGAAAGGAATTTCAAAATCTTACGACGACGAGAAGGTTATCGATTCTATGAATCTCTATATTAGAGATGGAGAATTCATCACCCTCCTTGGTCCGTCCGGTTGCGGTAAAACCACAACGCTAAGAATTATCGGTGGATTCGAGACACCTGACGAAGGCAGTCTTTATTTCGATGGAACTGAAATCAGCGAGGTACCCGCATACAAGAGGCATATCAACACCGTATTCCAAAAATACGCCTTGTTCCCTCATCTTAATGTTTATGAAAATATTGCATTTCCGCTCAGACTTAAGAAAATGTCCGAGGATGATATAAAATGCCGTGTTACCGATATGTTGAAGATGGTTGCACTATCGGGATTCGAAAATAAGAGTGTAAGCACTCTTTCGGGCGGTCAGCAGCAACGCGTAGCTATCGCGCGTGCGCTTATCTCGCATCCAAAAGTACTGCTTCTCGACGAGCCTCTCGGCGCACTCGACCTCAAGCTACGTAAGGATATGCAGAACGAGCTCAAGACTATCCAGCAGGCTATCGGCATCACATTCGTATACGTTACTCACGATCAGGAGGAGGCTCTTTCGATGTCTGACACCGTTGTCGTTATGGCTGACGGTGAGATTCAGCAGATCGGCACTCCTATCGATATATATAACGAGCCTAAAAATGCTTTCGTTGCAGACTTCATCGGCGAGAGTAATATAATCGACGGTATTATGCTTGAGGACAAGCGTGTGCGTTTCTCTTCTCACACGTTCGACTGCGTTGACGGTGGTTATGATAAAAACGAGCCCGTTGACGTCGTTGTAAGACCCGAGGACGTTGACGTCGTTGCCCCAGACCAAGGTATGCTCACCGGCAAGGTAACGAGCGTTACATTCAAGGGCGTTCACTACGAGATTATCGTTGATATCAAGGGCTTCAAATGGATGATTCAGTCAACCGACTACGTTGAACCTGAGGCTACTATCGGTCTGTACATAGAGCCAGAAGCTATTCACGTTATGAAGAAATCGAAATATTCGGGCAAATTCGGTGACTATTCATCCTTCTCGGACGAGCTTGATCAGCTTTCCGACGTTGATACCGCGGAGGAGTTCTAAAGATGAATAAGCATTCGTTTATGCGCTCTATATCAGCTGCTCCGCATATATTCTGGTCGGTGCTTTTCATCATTCTGCCCTTGCTTATCGTCCTGTTTTACGCTTTTACTGACAGTGATGGTAATTTCTCTTTTGAAAATATAGCATCGCTCTCTGAATACGTGCCGATATTCGGTCTGTCAATTGAGCTGTCTATTATTGCGACGTTCATTTGCCTTGTAGTCGGATATCCATTAGCTTATATTATTGCGCGTTCAAAGCCAGAGCATCAGAAATTTTTCATAATGCTCCTTATGCTCCCTATGTGGACAAACCTGCTTATCAGAACCTATTCCATAATGGCAATTCTTGACGACGGCGGTATTCTCAATACCATGCTCGGCACAACTATGCATATCGTCGGCACGAAGGGCGCGGTTATATTCGGTATGGTTTATGACTTCCTG
>SVTZ01000027.1 GCA_015063525.1 Oscillospiraceae bacterium | reverse complement strand
CCTGCAACTGCAGCATACGTAGCAGAGGACGAGGCAATCGTTCTTCCTGCCGAGGAAGCGGCAGTATACGAGAACACTGTATCCGCAACTGTGCTTGAGGATGAAATCGTTCCCGAGGTCGCAGAGATCCCCGTTGTTATTACCGAGGCTGCAACACCTTCTGTTGCACCTGCAACTGCAGCATACGTAGCAGAGGACGAGGCAATCGTTCTTCCTACCGAGGAAGCAGCAGTTTACGAGACAAGCGAGCCTGCAGTTGTGCTTGAGGACGAAATCGTTCCCGAGATTGCAGAGATACCTGTCATCATTACCGAAGTTGCAACACCTTCTGTTGCACCCGCAACCGCAGCATACGTAGCAGAGGACGAAGCAATCGTTCTTGCTGCCGAGGAAGCGGCAGTTTACGAGAACACCGTCTCCGCAACAGTGCTTGAGGATGAGATCGTTCCCGAGGTCGCAGAGATCCCCGTTGTTATTACCGAGGCTGCAACACCTGCGGCAAGCTTTGTAGGTACAACCTTCGTCGGCGAGAACGCACCGGTTGTTCTTCCTACCGAGGAAGCGGCAGTTTACGAGAACACCGTATCCGCAACAGTGCTTGAGGATGAAATCGTTCCCGAGGTCGCAGAGATCCCCGTTGTTATTACCGAGGCTGCAACACCTTCTGTTGCACCTGCAACCGCAGCATATGTAGCAGAGAACGAAGCAATCGTTCTTCCTGCCGAGGAAGCAGCAGTTTACGAGACAAGCGAGCCTGCAGTTGTGCTTGAGGATGAGATCGTTCCCGAGGTCGCAGAGATACCTGTCATCATTACCGAAGTTGCAACACCTTCTGTTGCACCTGCAACTGCAGCATACGTAGCAGAGGACGAGGCAATCGTTCTTCCTGCCGAGGAAGCGGCAGTATACGAGAACACTGTATCCGCAACTGTGCTTGAGGACGCTATCGTTCCTGAGGTCGCAGAGATACCTGTCATCATTACCGAAGTTGCAACACCTTCTGTTGCACCTGCAACCGCAGCATACGTAGCAGAGAACGAAGCAATCGTTCTTCCTGCCGAGGAAGCAGCAGTTTACGAGGATGCAGTTCCCGCAACAGTGCTTGAGGATGAAATCGTTCCCGAGGTTGCAGAGATACCTGTCATCATTACCGAAGCTACAACACCTTCTGTTGCACCTGCAACTGCAGCATACGTAGCAGAGAACGCACCGGTTGTTCTTCCTACCGAGGAAGCGGCAGTATACGAGAACACTGTATCCGCAACTGTGCTTGAGGATGAGATCGTTCCTGTCGTGGAAGAAATCCCCGCAATTATTACCGAGGCTACAACACCCGCGGCAAGCTTTGTAGGTACAACCTTCGTCGCCGAGAACGCACCCGTTGTTCTTCCTACCGAGGAAGCAGCAGTATACGAGAACACCGTCTCCGCAACAGTGCTTGAGGACGCTATCGTTCCTGAGGTCGCAGAGATACCTGTCATCATTACCGAAGTTGCAACACCTTCTGTTGCACCTGCAACCGCAGCATACGTAGCAGAGAACGAAGCAATCGTTCTTCCTGCCGAGGAAGCAGCAGTTTACGAGGATGCAGTTCCCGCAACTGTGCTTGAAGACACAATCGTTCCTGAGGTCGCAGAGATACCTGTCATCATTACCGAGGCTGCAACACCTTCTGTTGCACCTGCAACCGCAGCATATGTAGCAGAGAACGAAGCAATCGTTCTTCCCACCGAGGAAGCGGCAGTATACGAGAACACCGTCTCCGCAACAGTGCTTGAGGATGAGATCGTTCCTGTAGCGGAAGAAATTTCTGCAATTATTACCGAGGCTACAACACCCGCGGCAAGCTTCGTAGGTACAACCTTCGTCGGCGAGAACGCACCCGTTGTTCTTCCCACCGAGGAAGCGGCAGTATACGAGAACACCGTCTCCGCAACAGTGCTTGAGGACGCTATCGTTCCTGTAGCGGAAGAAATTCCTGCAATTATTACCGAAGCTACAACACCCGCGGCAAGCTTCGTAGGTACAACCTTTGTCGGCGAGAACGCACCCGTTGTTCTTCCTACCGAAGAAGCGGCAGTATACGAGAACACCGTCTCCGCAACAGTGCTTGAGGACGCTATCGTTCCTGTAGCGGAAGAAATTCCTGCAATTATTACCGAAGCTACAACACCCGCGGCAAGCTTTGTAGGTACAACCTTCGTCAGCGAGAACGCGCCTATAGTTCTTCCTATAACCGAGGCAGTGATCTACGAGGAGACAGTTCCAAAATCCATTCTTAAGGATGACTCACACACTACGGTAATCACCGAGACGGTCGTTGAAGGTCCTGTGACTCGCGATGTATTCGACGTAGCAATAACTAATATTGACAGTTATGGCGCAACCGTGAAGGAAGATGCTCTCCGCGATCTTGAATACATTGAGCTTTCGGTGGACGATATAGTGCGCAGACCTGACGAAGAGAAGGCAACTGTCATTAAGTCTGTTAGAACTACCGTAATCGAGGATGAGAACGGTATGATTAGGGTAGTTGAGGAACAGAGAGAGATGAAGGAGAGAATTCCTGTTCTTATCATCGATGAAAATGTAGAGCAGGGAGATGAGCCTGTAGAGGAGTCCGTGGTAACGCCTACTCGAAGAACCGAGACCAAGATCTCCACTATTCCTATGACGAGTAAGGGCGAGGTTAAGCACGAGGATCCTATGATCCCCACCCTTCCTCCTATATCCGCTAAGGGCGTCGGCTCTAAGGCACTTGAAGCTCCCTTCGTTCTTCCTGCAACACCCGAGGGCAAAGAGACTATGGCAAAATATGCAGCTAACCCCGAGAAGGAAGAGCCCAGCTTCCAGAGCGCGTTGAGTGCCGCACGCGATATCCCGGTAGCTCCCATTATTGACAGAGATACAAAGGATGATCCTGCACCTAAGCAGTATGCTCCTGAAGCTCCTAAGTCGGATCCTGCTTCTAACGTCATAATGGCAGATGCGGATGTTGAGATACTCTTTGGCGATGATGCTGAAGAACCTGAAACTCCGGAGGCCGAGCCTGAAATTGCTCCCGAGATCATCCCGGAGCCGGAGGAAGAACCCATAGCCGAGGAGTTTACTCCCGAGGCAGAGCCCGTTATTGAGGAGACGGCAGTTGAGGAGCCTGCTCTTGAAGCTGTGCCCGAGATCATTCCTGTAGTAGAGCCTGATGAGCCCGAAGAGCAGCCCGTGATCGAAGAGCCTGTATTCACCGATGCAGAGCACGCCGACGAGCTTATGACGGACAAGGAGGCTGAGGAGCATATTGAGATGATCGATGAGATTCCCGGTAATGAGAGAAAGGGAAAGATGCATACAATCAACCTCGATACTCTTTGTGAAAGCTTTGAGGACGGTGAAACCGTAACTCTCGAGACACTTAAGGCAAAGAAGCTTGCTCCCCAGAACGCAGGCAGAGTAAAGATACTTGCCCGCGGAGTTATGACCAAGAAACTTGAAGTTGTCGCTGATAACTTCTCGATTCAGGCAGTAAAGATGATTACGCTGGCCGGCGGCCGCGCCGAGCAGTTCAAGTGATAGGGATGTCAGATTTGACAACAGCGAAAAATCACAAGCGATTTTTCTAGCGTCGTCTTCGAGGCTTGACGTAGGTAACTACGCCTTACACCTCGAAGAGCAATGCTTCTTGTCTAAATCTGCCAATCCCTATCAAAACGAGTCAGATTTGACAACAGCAAAAAATCACAAGCGATTTTTCTAGCTTCGTCTTCGAGGCTTGACGTAGGTAACTACGCCTTACACCTCGAAGAGCAACGCTTCTTGTCTAAATCTGCCAATCCCTATCAAAACGAGTCAGATTTGACAACAACAAAAAATCACAAGCGATTTTTCTAGCGTCGTCTTCGAGGTTTGTTGTCAGAGCTGCTGAATAAAGCATTTTTAGAAAAACTTAAGGAGAGATGACTTGTTCATCTCTCCTTTTTAATAGAATATTAAAAAAGGCGGATTGCTCCGCCTTTTTATGTTATATCGTTTCGGTGAATCTGACAGATATCTTCCTATGTTCGTTCTCGGTCGAGCTGCTAATGGTAAAGAGATCGTATTCTTTGCTGAAGCTCTCGTTAGAAAGCAGCCTGTCCGCGTCCTCCGCGCTCACAGAGAAGAAGGTTAAAACACGCCTCACCGTGCCCGCACCACCAACAGCTCTGTCACGGTATAGATTAATATCGGTTTCCTCGTATTCTCCGCCTTTTATCCAGCTGAAGCCGGGAGCCTTGCTGCGACCGTCAAGCTCAATTCGTATCTTGCCGCCCTTAAGCATCGTTATAACAAGGGAGGTGTCCTTTTCAATAACTGCGCTGTCTCTCGATGAGAAAAGACCTATGCTCGAAATTTCTTCCGTCGAAATGCTTATAAGGCGGAAAAAGTAGAGAAATATCAGTATCATCGCGGCGATGCAAAAGACCATTAATGGATAAAGCTTGCCGGGATTTTCTACCATATTGTTATAATATATACAAATTGTAAGAAGCAAAGCAGGCGGAAGCTCGGTTAAAAACAGCCACCACTTCGTGCAGAAAAGATAGATTTTTTTCATTATTTTACCTATAACCAAATGATTAAGCTTTACCTTATAACCTGAGTGTAAAGCTCTTCCATCATAGCCTTCGTTTTTTCTTTATCAAGCTTAAGCACGCTTCTGTCGTAAGTGAGAATACCGTTAGTCTCGTCCTCAACATCCGACAATTGAGTATAAACGAGGGCGCATATTCCACGGGAAATAAGCGGTTTTATCTCCTTGCGATAGAGTCTTGTGAATTCTTCTTGAAATTCCTTTCGAGTCTCAAAAATTCTGTATCCGTAATTTTCCTCGCCGAAAAGATGACCCGGTACACGATGAGAATATCCTCCGAACTCGCTGATAACTATGGGCTTTTCGGTCGTTTTTCCTATCTTGACCGATTTGAAGTACACGTGGCGGGAATCGACATCGCTCTTTTGTCTCCGGAACCAGCCGGAGGTCGAGTCATATATTCTCGTTGGGTCATACGCCTTTGCCTTTTCATACATTTCGTCGGCCTTGAACTGTCCCCAGCCCTCGTTGAATATGGTGTAGTAAAGCACCGAAGGGAAGGAGTAAAGATGATCTATCGTACCGTACATATGTTCCTCGAAGATACGTCTTGACTCGGAATCTCTGTGGCGGAAAAGTATAGGCAATCTCTTAAATCCTACGGTAGGAAGTGCGGTATCGATGAAAAAGGAATAGTCGGAGTTGTTGACCATATCCTGGAAGACGACTATGCCGAGGCTATCGCAGAGATAGTAGAATATCTCGGGCTCGATCTTGATATGCTTTCTCAGCATATTGAAGCCGCAGGATTTTGCTGCAAGGATATCGTCCTTATAGCCGTTTGAGGTTGCAGGCAGGAAAATTCCGTCGGGATAGTATCCTTGATCCAAAAGACCGTTAAAGAGATAGGGCCTTCCGTTAAGGCTCAGCCTTGGTATACCGTGTTTTTTTCTGATGCCTATTTCTCTAAGTGCAAAGTAGCTCTCAACCTTGTCCTTTCCTGACTCAAGGGTGAAACGGTAGAGATATGGGTGATTCGGAGTCCAAAGATGCTTTTCAATGGGGGAGATTGTGATTTCGCTGCCCTCAAATTCATAGACTTCGCCGGTCTCAAGAGTCAGTTTCTTTTTCATCTCTCCGCCGATAACCTCGATCTTAACGTCACTTACGGTGGGAGTGATCCTTAATTTTTCAATATAATTCTCAGGAACGCATTCGGCCCACACCGTCTGCCAAATTCCGCTGACGGGGGTGTACCACATACCACCGCGTTTTCTCGTCTGCTTTCCGTAGGGGTACTTGGGATCAAGATTGTCCTTTACCTTAACGTATAGCTCGTTTTCTCCCTCGGTAAGACGGTCGGTCACGTCAGCGCTAAAGGGAAGATAACCGCCCTCGTGATGGGCAACTCTTGCTCCGTTAATATATACGTCGCATATAGTGTCAACCGCGCCGAAATGCAGAATAATTCTATCGCTCTTAAAGCCTTCCGGAAGGGTAAAGGTCCGCCTGTAATGCATAAGGCTTCCCTCGGGTATCTCTCTTTCAATGCCTGAAAGCAGGCTTTCGGGAGGGAAGGGAACGAGAATTTTCTCCTTATATTCGGGATTGCTCTCACCCTCCGTAATGGTAAAGTCCCATTTTCCGTTAAGACATAGGAAGGAGCCTCGCACCATAGAGGGACGCGGATATTCGTTCCAGGGGGTCTCCTTATCCATCTCTCTTGAGTATTCGGTTGTAAGAGTAGAGTATTTTTTGCTTTCCATTCTCTTAGCTCCTTACGCCGGTAACAGACTGGTAAGGCACCGTAGCAGACAGAAAATAATAAACAGCAGTGTACCTAAGTTGAAAACAAGTACTCTGGGAAGGTTTTTCGAGGGTATTCTGATATCGCACTTGTCAGAGAAGGTGTACGTGCGATTTACGGTTGCAATAATAAAAATTATAATTCCCGCAATCGCAAGGGCGTATTGAAGAGAAGAGTATGCCGACAGTATCAGCATATCTAACACAACCTCGCCCTCGATAAGCGCATCCTCGGGAAGGGCGTTGATGCGGTCAAGACTGTCCTGCAAAAGCAGTGCGGGAACCGTTCCCATAAAGTTAATAACTATATGAAGCAGGCAGTTGTATATTGAACGGCGGGTCCTTGTATAAACGTAGCCGAGAACGAGGCCCAGCGCCGTTGCATAGAAGAGCTGATAAAAATTACCGTGAAAAAGACCGAAGGCAAATGCCGATACTATGACCGCAAGCCTGTCGCCGTAAACGCTCAGTCTGTCTATCATCGCCTTGCGGAATATCATCTCCTCAACGATAGGACCGATGATGACCACCACGAGAATAATGATCCAAAGAGGCGAGGAAAGTATAATGTCCGAGGTCGTGTCAGGTATCTCGTGACCGAGAAATACCTCCATAAGGCCGGTGAGCCACTGTGAAAACATCGAACCGAGAAGCATAATAGCCTCGGAAACGAGGAATATTGCGCCAAATTCCATAAGGCTCATTTTATCGCTCCGGCGGTCTGCCACGGGCAGCTTTCTTATCATAAGCCAAAACAGAGGGAAGGCGATAACGTACATAGAGGCAACCTGCATTCCCCAGAAGTAATAGGGATTTTCAGCAATAGCCACAAGTCCGTCAGATCCTACTATCATCATCGTGATGATCTGAATAATATAAGCAGCCGCAACTGTCAGTAAGGTATAGCCTACAAGGCTTCCGTGAACGCGGGAGAAAGTTTTTACCGCCCTGCGCTTATCTTTCTTTGTAAACTGAGGGATCTGCATATCGGCAGAAGCGTCTTCGTAATAACTCATAAGGTACCTCCTTGAAAAAATCGTTATATATTCTCTTTTATTCTATCATTTCAAAAGTTAAAATACAAGAGCTTTTAGAATAAAAAAACCATATTTAAAATATTTTATATACAATAACCAAAAAAAACGCTCTAATTTCTACCGTACAGCAGATATAAAATAACCTATGATTATTGAAAAAATACAAAAAACATGATATAATATAAAATGTTGATTTATTTGGTTTTGCAATACTATAGTCACTAAAACCGACAGGAAGGACGTGATACACATTGTTCAAGATAGGATTTGATAACGAAAAATATCTCAAGCTTCAGTCTCAGAAGATAAAGGAGCGCATCTCGCTTTTCGGCGAGAGGCTTTACCTCGAGTTCGGAGGCAAGATATTTGACGACTTCCACGCCTCGAGAGTTCTGCCCGGATTTGCCCCGGACAGTAAGATAAAAATGCTGGTCGAGCTTCGCGAGGAGGCCGAGATCATTATTTCCATAAACACCGAGGATATAGAGAAAAATAAGATTAGAGGTGATCTTGGCATCACATATGATCTTGACGTACTTAGGCTCATTGACGCCTTCCGCGGCTACGGACTCTACGTCAGCGCCGTAGTTATGACTAGGTATAAGTCTAATCCCTCTGCCGATGCCTTCAAGCAAAAGCTTGAGAACCTGGGCATCAGGGTATATAAGCATTACGAGATAGTGGGCTACCCTCATAATATTCCTCTAATCGTATCGGAAAGTGGATTCGGCCGAAACGAGTACGTTGAGACCACCCGATCCATAGTAGTGGTTACCGCGCCCGGCCCCGGCTCGGGCAAAATGGCTACCTGCCTCTCGCAGATCTATCACGAGAGTAAGATGGGACGCAAATCGGGATATGCAAAGTTTGAGACCTTTCCGGTCTGGAACCTCCCCCTTAACCATCCTGTAAATCTAGCCTACGAGGCTGCGACCGCCGACCTCGCCGACGTAAATATGATAGACCCATTCCATCTTGAGGCATACGGTCAGATGGCGGTCAATTATAACCGAGACGTTGAGGTATTTCCCGTCCTTCGCTCTATGCTGAAGGGTATTCTCGGCGAATGTCCCTATAAGTCGCCTACCGATATGGGTGTAAATATGGCGGGATTTTGCATTTATGACGACGCAGCCGTTTGCGATGCGGCAAAGCAGGAGATAATTCGTCGCCACTACAACGCGCTCTGCAACAAGAGAAAGGGAAGTGCCAACGATCCCGAGATCGACAAGATCGAGCTTCTCTTGCGTAAGCTGTCCTGCACGGCGGAGGAGAGCAGACTTTGCGTTGGTGAGGCTCTTAAGAAGTCGGAGGAAACCTCTGCCCCTGCCGTTGCTATAGAGCTTGACGACGGCAGAATATTCACCGGCAAGACAAGCTCTCTTCTCGGAGCGTCAAGCGCGGCGCTTCTTAACGCGATCAAGGCAGCCGCCGGCATTCCCGATGAGATAAACGTTATTTCTCCCGAGGTTATCGAGCCTATTCAGAAGCTTAAGACCGAATATCTCGGCAACCATAATCCGAGACTCCATACCGACGAGGTGCTTGTGGCTCTCTCGGTCTCGGCGGCAAATAACCCTTATGCCAAGCGCGCATTTGAGGCAATTCCGCTTCTTAAATACGCGGAGGTACACTCCACCGTTATTCTTTCTCAGGTGGACGCCGGGACCTTCCGCAAGCTTGGTATGAATCTCTCCTGTGAACCCTATTATCAGACAAAAAAGCTGTTCCATTATAACTAAAAAGAAAGGAAAATAGTATTATGCAGTTCAGTGCAAATCATCCTATACTGTTCGTTCTGGTCGGCATTATAATCGCTGCTGTTCTCGGACAGTCAATTTATTTCTTGGTAAAATCCGTAAGACGCGCTAAGGCGACGAATATGGATATGACTAAGATCAAGAAAACCATCGTTACCGCCGCAATCTTCACAATCGCTCCCGCGGTGGCAATAGTTATTACCGTCTTATCCCTTTCCCAGTCGCTTGGTATCGCGCTTCCTTGGCTTCGCCTTTCGGTAGTCGGCTCGCTTTCCTATGAGGCAATAGCTGCCGCAAACGCTGCAAGCGGTATGGGTACAACTCTCGCGGATCTGGCAGGAAGCATTTCTGCCTCGCAATATCTCACGATTTCTGTAGTTATGACCATTTCCATTATGGTTGGTATCTGGCTTGTTCCGGTTATTGCAAAGAAGTATCAAAGCGGACTTATGTCCTTCGAGAACAAAGACAAGAAGTGGAGCGACATCCTTCAGAACTCCCTCTTTATTGGTATGATATCCGCCTTCGTTGGCTTCGTCTTCTGTGACGTTAACCGTCTTTGGAGTGAGTCTGCGAGAGTGGTGGAGTCAAAGGACAACCTTACCGGTGAGATCGTAGAGAAGATCTTCTCCTCTACATCCGGTCTTATTCCTGTTGTCGTAATGGCAGTCAGCGCTATATGTATGTGCCTTTGCGGTGTTCTTATTAATAAGCTTAAATGGAAATGGGTAAACGACTACGCTCTTCCTATCTGTATGATTATCGGTATGGCGGTTGCTATCCCTGTTACAGCTTGGTTGGGTTAATGGAGGTAAGTGAAAATGAAAAATAACAAGACTCTTACATATATGGACAGCGTCCATCGCGACGGCCGTATCTGGAACATCTCTATGATGATCCTCCTTCTTTTGTTCCCCGTAGCAGTTGGAATTATCTTTAATGCAGGCCCGGATTGGCAGGGTGTAGGCCTCGGCCTTGTTGCTACCGCGCCTATGTACTGGGCTGTCGGTGTGGTTGAGGTTATTACCTTTATTCCTATGCTCGGCGCCGGAGGCTCTTATCTCTCCTTCGTCACGGGCAACATCTCAAACCTTAAGCTCCCCTGCGCGATAAACGCACTTGAAAACGCGAAGGTTGATGCAAAAAGCGAGGAGGGGGAGATAATCTCTACCATCGCGATCTCGGTTTCTTCTATTGTTACGACGGTTATTATTGCCCTCGGTGTGCTTCTTATCGTTCCGCTTCAGCCCCTCCTTGAGAGTCCGGTGCTTAAGCCTGCCTTTGATCAGATGCTTCCCGCGCTCTTCGGCGCTCTCGGCGTTGCTCTTATTTCTAAGAATTGGAAGCTCGCTATTGCTCCTGTTGCGCTTATGCTTGTTCTGTTCATCTTCGTTCCCGCGCTTGACGCAGGCACGGTTGGCATTATGGTTCCTGTCGGTGTATTGTTCACTATCGCTGTTTCCAGAATTCTTTATAAGAAGGGATTAATATAATATGTGGTGGTTAGCTATTCCTATTATATTCGTACTCTTCCTGGCGGTCATTATTATCCGTGCTATCCTTTTTGCTCCTGGGAAAAAGGAGATGCAGAACGTTTCTCCGGTTTACGTAAACGGCGAGAAGGCCACACGTGACCTCGCTGAGATGATCAAGTGTAAGACCATCTCCCACAGAGATCACAGCCTTGATGACCTTGCCGAGTTTGAGAAATTTGAGAAGCTTCTGCCCGAGCTTTTCCCCGCAGTAGCGGCAAAATGCTCCTTTGAAAAGGTTGGCGAGCGCGGCCTTCTCTTCAGATGGAAGGGCAAGTCACCCGAGTCTCCCAGCGTATTTATGTCTCATTATGACGTTGTAAGCGTTCAGGAAAAAGATTGGGAAAAGCCTGCATTTGAGGGCGTAACCGACAACGGCGTTCTCTGGGGACGCGGCACTCTTGACACCAAGGGTACTCTTAACGGCATTCTTCAGGCAGCTGAGGCTCTTATTAACGAGGGCTTCGTACCTAAGAATGATATTTACTTTGCCTTCGGCGGAAACGAGGAGGTGAACGGCGACGGCTCTAAGAATATCGCAGAGCTTTTCGTTCAGCGCGGTATTAACCCCGGTCTCGTACTTGACGAGGGCGGCGCGGTATGTATGGGCGTTTTCCCCGGCGTAAAGGATCCTATCGCACTCATCGGTATCGGTGAGAAGGGAATGGTAAACGTTGAGTATTCGGTTAAGGGTGGCGGAGGACACTCCTCCTCTCCCAAGGCGGGCGGTCCTGTGGCAAGACTCTCGAAGGCTTGTCTTAACGTGGAGAGCTCCTCCTTCGACTATACTCTTACCAAGCCGACGGCCGAGCTTTTTGATACGGCAGGAAGATATTCGACCTTCCTCTACAGAATGATTTTCGCAAACCAGTGGTGCTTTGCTCCGGTGCTTTCGCTTTATGCTAAGCTTTCGGGCGGTGAGTTCAACGCCGTAGTTCGCACTACCACTGCCTTCACTCAGATGGAGGGATCCAAGGGCGCAAACGTCATTCCTCCCTACGCGAGAATGGTCTCCAACCACCGAATTATCCCCGGTGAGACTGTTGACTCGGTTATCGAGCATATTAAGAAGGCGGTAAACGACGATAAGGTTACCGTAAGCGTTATTAACGGCAACGATCCCTCCGCTATTTCCGAGACAAATTGCGAGGCCTACGAGCGCGTTAGAAGCAGCGTTGCCGAGACATGGCAGAATGCTATCGTATCTCCATATCTTATGGTTGCAGGCTCGGATGCACGCCATTGGAGCGCAATTTCCGATAAGGTTTACCGCTTCTCGGCAATGGCCCTCTCAAAGGAGGAGCGCGACACCATCCACGGCAACAATGAGCGCATTCCCTTCGACACTATCTCAAGAACCGTGGAGTTCTTTGTGAGAATAATGAGAAAGAGCTGATAATTCAGTATTGTCAAAAAACAAACAAGCATTTTAGAAGGCGAGCCTCGTTTGAGGCTCGCCCTTTAGTTTATTTTCGCCGATATAATAATTCCTAAAAGCAAAATGTTTAGTACGATTAAATACGCAGTGATCATGCATAGAGATTCATATCCCCATTCGCGGAATTTTTTTCTCATGTAGTCCTCACTGTGGTCTTTTATGACGCAATAATAGATTACCGCGCAGACCGCGAGCAGCGGTATAGCCTGGATAAACATTCCGTGTGTCCAAAATGTAATAGATGCTGCAAAAAGAATAAGTGTTATTGCGTGAACAATTATTTTTAACAAAATTCTCGCAAGATTTAAAAGCTTTTCTACCCTATGATCCATATAAAAATTATCCTTTGTAAATAAAAAGTGCGGCAACCGGAGTTGCCGCACCGAAAAACGCAGAACTCCAATTGTTGTCACACAAATCAAACCGTACCACAAAAAGAGATGCAGAAAGGGAGTATGCATTTTTACCAAAATAAAAACACATCCTCTTTGCAGTACAAACATATTAAATTTGTGTGACATCATTATTATATCATAAATTTTCTTGTTTGTAAATGGTTTATTTAAAAAATATCACTTTTCATCTATTGCCTTTTCTCCTTTTTGGGGTAAAAAAAAGTGCGGCAACCGAAGTCGCCGCACCGAAAAACGCAGAACTCCAATTGTCGCCAAACAATCAAAACAGAATAAAGTATTTCTACCATAACCATCTCGTTGGAATCTGCGATTTTACCTGATTCTATGAAATGATTATGGCGAAAAAAGGGTATATTATCCCCGAAAGATAAAAATACCTTTATTTCTGTTTGTTAAAATTGTTTGGCACAATTATTATACCATAAATTTTTTTATTTGTAAATGGTTTGTTTAAAAATGTCACTTTTAATCTATTGTCTTTTCTCATTTTTTAAAGGTAAATAGCAGGGAAGAATAAAAAAAGACTCCATTCCCGGTAAGTTTAAAAAAAGCGGTTGCTTAAACCTTTCGGAAAAAGCAACCGCCAATTTATTCATTTTTCGGCCTCAAGGCCTCTTGAAGTTTTCATATAAACCAACAGTATTATTTATGTTCTAAACATTTGACTTTACTCTCACACGTTCTAAGTAAAAAGTACTTTTCTTTAAACGAAAGGAAAAATTCCTTTTTCATTATTATTAATAAGAGTATCCGTCAATAAACCATTCGTATATATTCAGTTTTTTTCGGCTGTTAGCTCAGCACTTCAGTTGGAACCTGCCGCCATGCACGAAATACGCGCTATCTCGCTACCCGCAAAGCGGCAGGCGATAAAGTGGAAAGGTTCTTCAAAATTGTGCATCGGCGTGTCCTCCTGTTCTAAGATTTTTCGGTAGAAGAGAAACCTATTCTCGGTTTTTACTTGAATACACGGTAGGGTTACTATCCAACCTCTTTTTCTCTTCTTTCCCTTTGCACCTTAAATATATCATATTTAAAACGATTTGTCAATAGGAAATAAGAAAAATATCCAAAAAAAATAAAATAATTTTTATCGATTTATGCAATATGAACAAACTGCGGAATTGCAACATAGTATGGTTATACAAAAATAGACCTGCCGCAAGGTAATCGGGCAGGTCTGTTGCACTATTTCTAATTCCAAACGGCTATTTTTCCTTCGTCGTTATAATGCCAATATTTCAGTAATTCGTGATATTCGGGCTGGCTTTCGGAATAATAGTACCAGGTCGATTCGTTTATACAGGTGTTCCAAAAAGCTATATCTATACCGTAAAAATCATCGGGCGTACCGAGATAATAAATTCTCTTTTGGTTGTCACATTCAAGGAAGGCCCTTGCATTAATACTCTGTAAGCTTTTTGGAAGAACTATGTAGGTCAGCTTGCCACAGGAGTCAAAGGCAGATTGATTAATAGTTTCAACGCCTTCGCCCAAAATCACGTATTTCAAATTGTTGCAATCGTAAAATGCATAGTCGTTTATGATTTTTATATTGCCCGAAATACGTAGGGAAGTAATGGCATCGCATTCCTTAAACGAGCCCTTGCCAAGGGTTACGAGACTTTTCGGCAGAACAGGATTTTCAAGTTTTTTACAACGGCCAAAGGCCTCGTCTTTTATTTGAGTGATACCCTCGGGGATGATAACCTTAGTTATGCTTTTATTATCGATAAAGGCCCGATATCCAATAGCTTTTACCGGATACCCTTCGTAAGTTTCAGCAATCAAAACTACGGTTGATTGTCCGCTATATCCTTTAACCTCTGCATATCCCTCGGACTCGTATATTCTATAGGTAAGCTTAGAGTTAGGCTTAAATGCAGTTTGGCAAGCAGTGCAAACACCTTCACCGTTGTCTGTATGCTCGGATTTTGGAATTACATTGGGTACTGATGATAGGGTTTCATTACATAAGGTGCAATAAATAATCTCGTCGTACGAGCCGTCAGAAAGACAGGTGGCGGCAACCTCGTTTTCAATTACGGGATTTCCGCTTTCGTGAACGTGTTCATCGCTTTTGTCATCGTTTCCTGTACCGATTAGGATTGCTGTAACAACAACTATTACAATAGCTGCTGCAATAACTATTATAGGAAGCAGCTTTTTAAAATTAAAGCTCGGCTTAGCAGCAGCCTTTTTCTCCTCGATTCGGGTTTCTTCCTCAGGGCCGTTGTTTTGAGTTGAATTAAAATCGTCCATTTTCTTTCCTTTATGTTATAAAGACTAATTAGCTTGCTCGCTCGCCTCGGGAAGGGCAGGGGTCTCGAAAATAACCGTCAGCTCCTCTTCGCCGCGGACAAAGCCTGCGGTAACGATAACCTTCCTTGCGCCCTCAAGAGAGGGGAGCTCGAACATCGGCTTCATCATTAGACCTTCAATTATGGAGCGCAGTCCTCTCGCGCCGGTCTCTCGCTCGATTGCTAGATGGGCGATAGCGCGGTATGCCTCCTCCTCGAACTCAAGTTCAATGCCGTCAAGGCCAAATAGCTTTTGATACTGCTTGGAAAGGGCGTTTTTAGGCTCTCGAATTATTCTTACCAAAGCCTCCTCGTCAAGGTTTTCAAGCGCAACGATAACCGGCAGACGACCTACGAGCTCGGGAATAAGACCGTACTTGATAACGTCGTGGGCGGTAACGTCCTTGTATACGCCCTTTCCGACCTTTTCCTTCTTAGTCTGCTTCTCGGTGTTGAAGCCGATTATGCTGTTGCCCTTGCGCTGCTCAATAATGGTTTCGATGCTCTCAAATGCACCGCCGCATATGAACAGAATGTTTTTGGTGTTTATCTGAATGAATTCCTGATTAGGGTGCTTTCTTCCGCCCTGCGGAGGAACGTTTGCCGTCGTTCCCTCAAGGATTTTAAGAAGTGCTTGCTGAACGCCCTCGCCGGATACGTCACGAGTGATAGAACGGTTCTCGCTCTTTCTAGTTATCTTATCGATCTCATCGATATAGATGATACCGCGTTCTGCTCTCTCAACATCAAAATCTGCCGCCTGAATAAGACGGAGCAGGATATTCTCAACGTCCTCGCCAACGTATCCCGCCTCGGTGAGAGTGGTCGCATCGGCAATGGCAAAGGGAACGCGGAAGCTCTTTGCAAGGGTCTGGGCAATATAGGTCTTACCTACGCCCGTAGGTCCGAGAAGCAATACGTTGGACTTCTGTATCTCAACGCCGTCGTCCTCTTTTTTAGGTTCTGCCTTTGTTTTTTTGCCTTTTTTGCCCTTTTTCTCGGGCTCTTCAAGAGTCAGTATTCTCTTGTAATGATTGTAAACGGCTACCGACAGTGCAAGCTTTGCCTCCTCCTGACCGATAACGTGCTGGTCGAGCATCGCCTTTATTTCCTTAGGACGGGGAAGGGTCTCAAAGGTAAGCTTTTCCTCGGCTTCGTCCTGCTCAAGCTGTGCTACGTGCTGGTCAATAAAGTCAGAGCAGAGGTCGATGCAGTTGTCGCAAATATAGGTCTTTCCGTCCATCGCAGGGATCAGGAAAGCAACCTCACGCTCGGTCCTGCCGCAGAAGGCGCAGCTTCGAAGCTCTCGCTTTGTGGTCTCTTCCATATTAATTAAAGTTCCTTCTTGGTGATTACCTTGTCAACAAGGCCGTAAGCACAGGCTTCGTCTGCAGTCATAAAGTTGTCGCGCTCGGTGTCGCGCTCGATGGTCTCAAGGCTTTGACCTGTCTGCTCGGAGAGCATTTTATTAAGCTTTGCTCTGATACGTATAATGTGATCTGCGTGAATCTTAATATCCGACGCCTGACCCTTCATACCGCCGAGAGGCTGGTGGATCATTACCTCTGCGTTGGGCAGGGCAAATCTCTTTCCCTTAGCACCGCTGGAGAGAAGGAATGCGCCCATAGAAGCTGCCATACCGACGCAGATGGTGGAAACGTCGCACTTGATGTAGTTCATAGTGTCGTAGATCGCCATACCCGAGGAGATAGAGCCTCCGGGGCTATTGATGTAGAGATATATGTCCTTATCCGGGTCCTGCGCCTCAAGGTAGAGCATCTGTGCAACTACAAGAGATGCGGTAACATCGTTGACTTCATCGGAGAGAAAGATTATTCTGTCATTTAAGAGTCTTGAATAAATGTCGTAGGAGCGTTCACCTCTGGAGGTCTGCTCAACGACAACGGGTACGAGTGCCATTACTATATCCGCCTTTCGTAAAATTTTGTTCTTATTCAATAACAGCCGACAGTCTTAAGAAAAGCCTCGACCGTCGGCTGAAATATGTTATTTAATTACTCTGCTTTAGGAGCAGCTTTCTTGGTAGTCTTTTTAGCCTTAGGAGCTTCCTCAGCGCCTTCCTCAGCCTTGGGAGCAGCCTTCTTAGCAGTCTTCTTAGCCTTGGGAGCTTCTTCAGCACCCTCCTCAGCCTTGGGGGCAGCCTTCTTGGTTGCCTTCTTAGCCTTGGGTGCGGAAACCTTGGCATTCTCACGAACAAGCTTGAGTGCCTTGCCTACAACGATGTCGGCGTTAAGGTCCTCTGCCGCGATCATAGACTTAACCTGATCTGCGGGAACGCCGTAAGCGTCGGAAATTCTCTGATACTCAGCATCGGTCTCCTCCTCGGAAACGGTGAGAGCCTCAAGAGAAGCGATCTTCTCAAGAGCAAGTCTTACCTTAACCTGGCGCTCTGCCTGGGGACGCATCTGCTCGCGAAGAGCCTCAAGAGTAAGGCCGGTGTACTTGAAGTAGGTGTTGAGATCAAGTCCGTTCTGACGGAGTCTTGTGTCATAGTCGCGAACGAAGTTCTCGGTCTCAGCCTCGAACATAGGCTCGGGAATCTCCGCAACGAGCTTCTCCATAAGAGCCTCTGCGAGAGCGTTCTCAACCTCAGACTCAGCCTTTGCTTCGTTTCTCTGTTCCATTTTAGACTTAATGTCTGCCTTATATTCATCGAGAGTATCAAATTCCGAAACGTCCTTTGCAAACTCATCGTCAAGGGCAGGGAGCTCCTCAGCCTTAAGAGAGTTAAGCTTAGTCTTGAAGGTTGCCGCCTTGCCTGCAAGCTCTGCTGCGTGATACTCCTCGGGGAAGCTTACGTTAACGTCAAACTCCTCGCCGATATTCTTTCCTACGATCTGCTCCTCGAAGCCGGGAATGAACTGACCGCTTCCGAGAGTAAGGTCGTGGTTTTCACCCTTGCCGCCGTCGAATGCAACGCCGTCAACAAAGCCCTCGTAGTTGATATTTGCGATATCGCCCATAGCCGCAGCTCTGTCAGCGATCTCGATAGTTCTTGCGTTTCTCTTTCTTGCTGCCTCAACCTCAGCGTCAACGTCTGCATCGGTAACGGCATCAACCTTTTTCTCGACCTCGATACCCTTGTAATTTTCGATAGTAACCTCGGGCTTAACGAAGCCGACTGCCTTGAGAACGATATCACCCTCGTCAGATACAAGGTCGAACTGGGGCTGACCTACGATATCAAGGCCTGCCTCCTTAACTGCCGCCTCAAATGCCTCGGGAATGCACTCGTTGATAGCATCCTCAAACCAGATGCCCTTGCCGTAGTACTTCTCGATGATAGCCTTGGGGGCCTTGCCCTTTCTGAAGCCGGGAATGCTAATGGACTTAACGTTCTTTCTGTATGCTTCATACTCAGCTTTTTCGTAAACTTCCTTACTTACGGAAAACTCCATAACGAAACCGGACTTCTCGGTAAGCTCCTTTTTAATAAGGCTCATTTCTTTTCCTCCGAAATGTATGTATTTATTTTATTAATTTTAAATTAAGCCATAATATTTTACACCAAAACTCTGGGTTTGTCAATAGTAAAGCAAAAGTTTTTCGTCTTAATTAACAAAAAACAGGCTGACTTTTCGTCTTTTTGACTATTCTTCTTAAAAATATATTGTTTTTTCGATTCTTTATTTCACAAGCTGCGGAACAAACTTAAGGTAATCGGCCGAGATAATGTGCATCTCTATGCCCTCGTAGTAAAAATAGGGAGGCACGGTGTAGTTTCCGTGGATGTGTCCGAAGTACATCCGCTTAACTCCGTATTCCTTAAGCGCCTCAATAAGACCGTCGGAGGCTTTACCGTTCCAGAAGGGCGGAAAGTGCATAAATACGACAATCTCCTTCTCGGTAGAGTGCTCCTGCAGCTTCTTTGCCGCCGCAAGGCTTGTGCGCAGACGAAGGTTTTCACGGTTGGTAAGCTTTAAAAAATCAGCGTTGTCTGGCGCGTTTGCCGCGTCCTCGTCGTTATACCAGCCTCGCGTGCCGGCAATGATAAAATCCTTGGTCTCGTGCGCGTTGTTAAAGAGGAATGATATGCTTTTAATTTCATTCTTCTCGAAAAAGGCCTCGTGCTTTCGCATCGTCGCCCACCAGAAGTCGTGGTTTCCCTTGCCAAGAATTCTGGTGGGCGACGA
>SVTZ01000026.1 GCA_015063525.1 Oscillospiraceae bacterium | reverse complement strand
TGCCGATTTACGAAAACACTATCATCTTGTTATAGGCTATCTCTCCGCCGTCGATCGTCGCCCTGCCCGGCTTTATTTCCAAGATTTTAGTGTTTTCGTAAATCGGCAGATCGGCGGCGATAGCGTATAAAAACTTCAATGGGTGAAACTGCGCCTGTCCTCCGACCTTTACTGCGCCTACTGTTGGCATAGGAAGTGTGTCTGTGGCGCAGATCTGCGCGCCTATACCGAGCCGACTGAGGGCGTCGGCCTCCTTCTCGAGCCTCCTTCTGTCGGAGGTTGAGTAGACGAAGGAATCACGAGTTTCATAATCGCAGTATATATCGCGGCATAGCCTCTCGTATTCAAGACCTGCCCTCGTCTGCGCCTCGAGATATTTCCGCGCGCCGTCAAGTCCGATGGAATTTATCAGCTTATCATATATCAGTCCGTGCTGAAGGGTTATTTTTGCGGTGGTGTTTTTCGTAATTCCCGAGCAGATTTTGTCTGCCTCGGCAAGGATGCAATCGACACCCGAGCGCTTTAACATATAGGCGCAGAGTATGCCCGCAATTCCTCCGCCGACGATAAGCACGTCGGTGCGCCTGCTCTCTCTCAGCGGCTCAAACGAGGGCGGATTTATATCTTTAATCCAAACAGAATTCATTTTACTTCTCCCGATTTTTTGTTATTTTTCCATTTTTGGGGAAAAATATACGAGGAGCTTTTTTCAACAAAAATTTAATTACTTTTTGTTGACATTTGACCATTTTAGGTCTATAATATTTTATATGAAGTAAAAATTTTGTCATTTTGGGAGGAAATTCCTGTGATGCAGCAGACGGTCGCGGCCGACAAGTACAAAAAGAAGATAATAACCATACCGAATATTATGTCCTTTTTCAGGATATGCCTTATACCGGTTATAGTATGGCTTTATCTCGGTAAGCAGGACTATCCTCTGGCAGGCATTTTCGTGATCATATCCGGACTTACCGATATTGCCGACGGCTTTATTGCCAGACGCTTTGGTATGATAAGCGACCTTGGCAAGGTGCTTGACCCCATAGCGGACAAGGCTACGCAGGCGGTGGTGATGATACTGCTGGCCCTAAGCTTCCCTCTTATGCTTCTGCCTATCCTACTCGGAATTATTAAGGAGCTCTTTATGGCAATAAGCGGATATATGATAATCCGCAAATGCGGCGTCGTTCTCGGCGCGAGCTGGCACGGCAAGGCGGCTACGGTACTTTTAAGCTCGACGATGGCTCTGCATCTCGTGTGGTATAGCATAACGCCTACCGTTTCAACGGTTTTGATTATTTTATGCTCGGTGATGATACTTATCTCGCTTGCCCTTTACGCAAAGCGTAATTTCGGCTATCTGTTGGGAAAAAATAAATAAAACGCAAAGAGGCTGTCTATAGCGTTTCGACCTTAAGGACACAACGCTATATGGCGGTCTTTTTTATGGCCGTTTGCCCTCATTTGCAATTCTTTAACAAAAGTATGAAAAAAGGTTGACAAATCCACCGGAGTAGTGTATAATATGATCTGCTACGGAGGCATAGCTCAGTTGGTTAGAGTACTTGCTTGACATGCAAGGGGTCACTGGTTCGAGTCCAGTTGTCTCCACCAAAATTAGAAAGCACCCTCGGCGCACCTGCGAAAAAGCAGGTGCGCCAACTATATTCGCTACGCGAGCTGAATGGCGAATATAATATCACTGCGACCGCCGGGCGCAATATCGCTACGAGCAAAGCGAGTAATATAACGCCGAGCTGTGCGAGGAATATCACTTATCATTTCCGATCACCGCCCGAAATTGTACAATTATATAAATGTTTTTTGGAGAAAAGCAGATGGTAAAGATAGAATGTGTAGCGTGCGGAAGTATTATCACCGCAAACGACGGTGCGACGAGCAGCTTCTGCCCTTTCTGCGGTATGAGGAACGTTATCAGCGCGGAAAAAAGCAAGCCAGCCTCGGCGACAGCCGTAAGACCAGGCAAGCTTGATTGGAGTAAGCTTTCGTCTAAAATTACGGTCGCCATTCCCGAGTCACAACCGCCGAAGCCCTACGACGAGAAGGGTGCGGCGAGCAAGCCATACATATTCATAAGCTACGCCCACAAGGACAGCTACCGCGTGCTTCCCATAATTGAGGCATTAAATAAGATGGGCTTTCGCGTCTGGTACGACGCGGGCATCGAGGCAGGAACCGAATGGCCGGATTATATTGCAGAAAGGCTGCTTAGCTGCGGCTGCTTTATCGCCTTCCTGAGCGCGGCGTCAATCGAGTCCAGAAACTGTCGGCAGGAGATTGAGTTTGCCGTCTCGGAGAACAAGGAAATCCTGACGGTTTATCTCGATGATATTACCCTTCCCGCAGGACTGCGAATGCGCCTCGGTCTCGTGCAGGCTATGTACAAAAGCCGTTTCCCCTCCGATGAGTCCTTTATTTTCGAGCTTTCGAATGCAAGAATACTCGCTAGCTGTAAGACAAGATGACTTGTTTCTAATTTATTCCCATAAAAACGCCTTACGGGGCGTTTTTTTGGTTTATTATATTTTTTACTACCTCTTGATATTTTGATTTTTATGTGCTATAATTGGAAATGCCAAACGAATCGAATAGTTTTTAGGGTATTTTTCTGTTTAAGGGGATATTATACCTTTTTTTCTACATACTTTACGTTATATGGACTTCGGCAAAAATGCGAGCTCCAAGGCGTAGAGTATGTAAATATCCCTATACCTTCGATTTGTTTGGCGACAATCGGAGTCTCGCGTTTTTCGGTGTGCCGGCTTCGGTTGGCACACCTTTTAAATCAACTGGGATGAACAAAAATGGAAAAATTAAAATTTGAAAATCTGTATGAAGATATGAGTGCCTTAAAAAAAGAAATTAAGGCAACTCAGGACGGAATAACGGTAACGTCAAGCATTTTGAACGAGAATAAGGACTGCAAGGAAAGAGCCGAAAGTCTTGAAAAAATAAAAAAAGGTCTCGAAAGAGAGCTATCGTTCCTACTCTTTAAACTCGCGCTTGTAGAAGATCAGCTGAAACGCGAGGAAGAACGCATGGGAGAGATAGAATTCCTTAGAATTTAACCTTCTAACCTTGGGTTTTTAT
Source organism: Oscillospiraceae bacterium (assembly GCA_015063525.1). Taxonomy (GTDB): domain Bacteria; phylum Bacillota; class Clostridia; order Oscillospirales; family CAG-272; genus UBA1740. Next base: position 16,602 of record SVTZ01000026.1, on the reverse strand, counting down.
CTTTAATATATTTTCAGTCGCCGACGGCGACAGAATGGAGATTATTATGGCAAAAAGCGTTCAGGACATTCTGGCACTTATTAAAGAAAAAGGCATTAAGATGGTCGACTTTAAGATGGTGGACATTAACGGTCAGTACCGTCACGTTACTATACCCGCGGACAACTTCTCCGAGGATGTTATGACCTACGGTATCGGCTTTGACGCCTCAAACTACGGTTATGCGGTGGTTGAGAAGAGCGATATGGTGTTTATTCCCGATCCCGACACCGCGCTTATCGATCCCTTCTGCGACATTCCCACCCTCTCTATGACGGGTAACGCGATGATTATCGACTATCCCAAGAACCGTCCCCTTCCCCAGTATCCCCGTAACATTATCCGCGCGGCGGTTGACTATATGAAGGAAAGCGGAATTGCGGACGAGATGAAGATCCTGCCCGAGTTCGAGTTCTATCTCTTCGACCACATTGGCTGGGAGGTAAGCGGCAACTCTATTGGCGTATCTCTTGACGCAAAGCAGTCCTACTGGAACAGTGCGGTAGAAGGCCGCGGTGTTATCGTTCCCAAGCAGAAGAACTATCATATTGCAAAGCCCTTCGACACCGCCTACGAGTGCAGAAGCGAAATGTGCCTTCATATGCTGGACGCGGGCATTGAGATAAACTATCACCACCCCGAGGTTGCGGCAAGCGGTCAGTTCGAGATCGAGCCTCAGCTCGGTGAGGTCGTTCATATGGCTGACGCCACAATGATGATAAAGTACATCATTCACAACACCGCGCTTAAGTACGGCAAGAGCGCAACCTTTATGCCCAAGCCTATTTACGGCGAGGCAGGAAGCGGTATGCACGTGCATATGCTCCTCTTCAAGGACGGCGAGCCCGTCTTCTCCGACGATAACGGCTACGCACATCTCTCCGAGACTGCGCACTACTTTATGGGCGGTCTCCTAAAGCACATAGCATCTCTCTGCGCCATCACCAACCCCTCTACCAACTCCTTTAAGCGTCTTGTCCCCGGCTTCGAAGCACCCGTGACCGTTGGCTACGCTACCTCTAACAGATCTGCGGTAATCAGAATTCCCGCTTATGCAAAGAGCCCCGACAAGCGCCGCTTTGAGCTTCGTAACCCCGACGCAACCTGCAACCCCTACTTCTGCTATGCGGCGATCCTTATGGCGGGTCTTGACGGTGTGAAGAACAAGATCGATCCCCACAAGGAGGGCTGGGGTCCCTACGACTTTAACCTCTTCCACCTCTCCGACGAGGAGAAGGCGAAGCTTAAGGGTCTGCCTACCTCTCTTCCCGAGGCTCTCGACGCCCTCGAGGCCGATCACGACTACCTGACCGCAGGCGGCGTATTCCCCGAGGAGCTGCTCAAGAACTTCATCAAGACCAAGAGAGCCGAGTGCTCCGAGATGTCTAAGATCCCTCATCCCGCAGAGTTTGATAAGTATTATAACCTTTAATAAATTTCCCCGTACTGCAAAGGTACGGGGTTATTTTTTCCTCATCCACCGCCAAAGGCGGTCCCCCTGTCTCGCTGCGGCTCGGTCACATAACGGCTCTTGCGTTATTAACGCAATTCACTACCGTTATGTCGCTTCGCTACCCAACACGCTTCGCTGGGGAAGGCTTTTTATATTAGTTTTTTAATAAGCGCCTCGCAGCCGTCGGTGACGTCGCGATAGGTAGCCTCAAAGTTGCCAGTGTACCAAGGGTCGGCTACGTCGCCGCCGCGGTCGGTGAGATCAAGAAGCTTTACTACCTTGCCCTCGGGATCAGAGCCGAAGATGCGATGCATATTGCGGATATTCGCCGAGTCCATACCGACGAAGAGATCGTATTTTCCGTAGTCTGCGCGAGTAAGCTGAACCGCCTCGCGAGGAGAGTACGGCACAGAATATTTGTCGAGAATCGCCCGGGTTCCGCGGTGGGTGTCGCTGCCGATCTCCTCGGTGCTTGTTGCGCTGGATTTTGCTATCATCAGATTTGAGAGACCGCGATTTTTTACCATATGGTTAAAGACGAATTCTGCCATAGGACTGCGGCAAATATTGCCGTGGCAGACGAACATTATTTTTTTCATTTTATTTCTACACCTATTATCTGAAAATTCATTCGCGCTCTCCTTCCGTCATTTTCGTACGAAAATGCCACCTCCCTCCCGGAGGGAGGCTGAGGGCAGACGAACATTATTTTTTTCATAATTTCACCTCTATAGGTTGGTCGATTGTGATGGAGTCGGGCGTGACGGTGCAATCGTAGGCGAAGATTGATACGCCTGCCTTTTCGGCTCGGCGGAGAGCATCGCCAAAGGCCTTGTGAGTTATATCGTTGGGGCGGAAGGCGTTTATTCCCTTCATCTGAATTACGAAGAGGATGGCCGCGCCAAAGCCTGCCGCCTTAAGCTCGATAAGCTCCTCAAGATGCTTCACTCCGCGCTCGGTGGGAGCGTCGGGAAATGATGCTATTCCGCCATCCTCAAGCGTGACGCCCTTGACCTCAAGGTAGGTTATTTTGTCCCCCTCCTCGATGCGGAAATCAAAGCGGGATTTTCCTACGGTGAACTCGCGGCGGATAGAGGTGGAGCTTGGGAAAAGTCCGCCGCCTTTAAGAAACTCTGCTGTGGCATCGTTGGGCGCTGCAGAGTCCATATTGATAAGCAGAATGCCGTTCTCCGTCAGCTTTTCAACCGCGATAAGATCGAATTTTGTCTTTCGTTTCCTACCATTTGGCTCGTCAAGATAAACGGTCGCACCGTCCACGAGAAGCTCCTTGCAACGACCTGTATTTTTAACGTGGGCAACTACTCTCTCACCCTCAAGCTCACACTCCGCGATAAAGCGGTTGGGCCTTGAGAGGAAGGTTGCTCTTTTTATATTTTCGTATTTCATTTACTGTTCTGCTACACTTTATATCTCGGTTTTAGATTTTTCAAGAGCTTTACTCATCATAGAAAGCTCGCTCTCAATTTCCTGTCTGTATGGGAATTTCTTGGTTTTTATATGGAAGTCCGAGAGTATTTTTTCTGCCTTTTTCTCATTTCTCTCAGATAGCAAAGCGAGGATATATTGCGTGCGGATAACAGAGGGATAGGTCTTCATATTCTGCATAAGCTTATTTAATTCGGGAGTCAGATGATGCGAAACATCTGCATCGGAATTGTTGATAAGCTGACAGCAGATAAGGTCGCAGATGAGCAGATTTCGATGCAGACCTATGATGTTATATCCGCTGTTAAGAATAGCCGCAATCTTCTGCTCTGCCGTCAAAGTGTCGCCCCTATCAAGATGTCTGTTTGCAGCAAAAACGGCGAGAGAGGCGCAGTGGACGTTCTGCATATCAGCTCCCTCTCGGAGAGAAAACCACTCGTCGGGCATCTCCGAAATTCTGCCGCCCTCTGTCTGCGCGGCATTGATGAGAAGAGTCTTATAAAACGCCTCGGCTGCATCAGCATTTTTAGATAGGTGAAGGGCGTTCATGCCGTCGTTGGCAATACCGCCTACATTTAGCGGAATACCGTTGGTAAGAAGGGTGAAAGCAGAAAACACAGCACTCATCCAAAGGAAAGTGGAAAGAATATAAATATCGGACAAAATATAGTTTAGCAGAGCGCAGATAAGGGCGAAAACAAGATTGAATATAACGCCGCCGAGATTGTAAAGAATAATCCGCGTCTTGGTCTCCTCCCTCTCGGGCGGAATCATAAGACATTGACCGCCCGTACCCATAAGCTTAAATCGACGAAGGTTAAACTTGCCATTCTGCTTTATCAGCATAAAGCTCCAAATACGAAAAGAGGAAAAACGATATCCTGCTATCAAGCCGAACACAAGATGACCTGCCTCGTGAACTATGATGCCAACGTTATATGCAAGAAAGAAGGCAACGAGCAGGTCTAACAAATACATAATTCCCTCGTTTCCATTCATCATTGCGCCAATAAATGCTATGCCGTAGTAGACACCAACAAAAAAGGCCATGGCGTAAAAGATGATTTTGAAAAAGACCTTTATGACTTTTTTCATCACTCAAGACCTCCGTAGTTTTTTTGTCTCAGCACCTCGTATACCGCCACGGCAACCGAGTTTGAGAGGTTTAAGCAGCGGAGCGTCTTACGCATCGGGATGCGCAGAGCTCTATCCATATTTGCCTCTACAAGCTCGCGCGGAAGGCCTACCGACTCCCGGCCGAAAACGAGGAAAGCTCCGTCGGGATAATCAACCTCGGCAAAGCTCCTCTCGGCGTGAGCTGAGAAGAAATAAAGCTCGGCATTTTCGTTCTGCCTAAGAAAATCATCGTAATTTTCGTAATACGTCACGTCAAGCTTGTCCCAGTAATCAAGTCCTGCGCGCTTCAAGGTGCGGTCGGATATCTCAAAGCCGATAGGCTTAATAATGTGTAATCTAGCCCCCGTGACGGCGCAGGTACGCGAGATATTGCCTGTGTTCTGCGGTATTTCGGGAGAATAAAGAACTATGTTGATCATTAATTTTCCTCTTTGAATTTACTGTCGGATTTATTCTATCACATAGCGAGGTAAAATGCAAGATACATTGGAATAAAGAAGGCAAAAACGAGAAAAATAAAATATTTTACAATTTTGTCTTTATTTTTCTTTTTCTTTGTGCTATACTATATTAGTTAAAATATGTTCTCAGGACGAAAGGAACTAAAAATGGGAATATTCAGCTCAATGTTTAAAAGCTACAGCGAAAAGCAGATAAAAAGAATTATGCCCCTCGTTGACGCTACCGAGGCTTTAGCCGACAAGTTCGCGGCTATGACCGACGGCGAGATGAGGGCTTATACCGATAAGCTCAAGGCCGACCTTGCAGACGGCAAGACCCTCGACGACATTCTTCCCGAGGCGTTTGCGCTTGTTAGAGAGGCGGACGACAGAGTGCTTGGCAAGCGCCCCTTCCGCGTCCAGATCATCGGCGGTATCCTCCTCCACCAGGGACGAATTGCCGAGATGAAGACGGGTGAAGGTAAGACCCTTGTTGCTACCCTTCCCGCCTACCTTAATGCGCTTACAGGCCGTGGCGTTCATATCGTTACGGTAAACGACTACCTTGCGAAGCGTGACTCCGACGAGATGGGCAGAGTTTACGGCTTCCTCGGCCTTAAGACCGGCCTTATCATTCACGGACAGAAGGCAAATGAGAAGAGAGAGGCCTATGCGGCGGATATCACCTACGGAACGAATAACGAGCTCGGCTTCGACTACCTCCGTGACAATATGGTCGTCTACAAGGAGAGAATGGTGCAAAGAGGACACAACTTCGCAATTATCGACGAGGTTGACTCCATTCTTATCGACGAGGCGAGAACTCCCCTTATCATCTCGGGCCAGGGCTCTAAGTCCACCGACCTCTATCAGATGGCAGACAGGCTTGTCAGAACTATGACACGCCACGTCATCAAGGAGGTTGACCAGAAGCAGGACCTTGACGTTTACGACGAGGACTTTATCGTAGACGAGAAGGCGCGCACCGCCGTTCTTACTCAACACGGTATCGAGAAGGCCGAGAAATTCTTCAACCTGAATAACCTTTCCGACCCCGAAAACGCAAGCATCTACCACCACGTTAATGTCGCCATCAAGGCGCACGGCGTTATGAAAAACGAGGTGGACTATATAGTCAAGGACGGGAACGTCCTTATCGTCGACACCTTCACCGGCCGACTTATGCCCGGACGCCGTTATAACGACGGTCTGCACCAGGCTATCGAGGCTAAGGAGGGCGTTGACGTTCAGCGCGAGAGCCGCACTATCGCGACCATCACCTTCCAGAACTTCTTCCGCATGTACTCTAAGCTCTCGGGTATGACGGGTACTGCCCTTACCGAGGAGGACGAGTTCAAGACCATCTACGCCCTCGACGTCGTTGAAGTGCCTACCAACAAGCCGATGATAAGGATCGACCGCAACGACTCGGTATACCGCAGCTACAGAGGTAAGATCAGCGCAATAGTTGAACAGATAAAGGCCTGTCGCGAGAAGGGTCAGCCCGTCCTCGTCGGTACGGTTTCCATTGATAAATCCGAGGAGCTCTCCCACGTTCTCAAGAAGGCGGGAATTCCCCACACCGTTCTTAACGCGAAGCACCACGAGCGTGAGGCCGAGATCGTCGCTCAGGCGGGACGCTACGGCGCAGTTACCATCTCTACCAATATGGCGGGACGCGGTACGGATATTATGCTCGGCGGTAATCCCGAGTATATGGCGAAGGCGGAGATGAGAAAGGCGGGCTATGAGGAAGGCCTCATTGCTATGGCTACAAGCTCGGCTGAGTCGGAGGACGAGGCGGTAAACGAGGCAAGAGCCACCTATCGCGAGCTTTACGCAAAGCACCGCGCAGAGATCGAGCCCGAGGCGCAGAGAGTACGCGAGGCGGGCGGTCTGTTTATCCTCGGCACGGAGAGACACGAGTCGAGACGTATCGACAACCAGCTCCGCGGTCGAAGCGGCCGTCAGGGCGACCCCGGTGAATCACGCTTCTTCCTCTCTCTTGAGGACGATCTGATGCGTCTGTTCGGTACTGACAGAGTCGGAATAATGTGCGAGAGACTCGGCCTTCCCGAGGATACTCCCATCGACGCAAAGATTCTCTCCGGCTCTATCGAGTCGGCGCAGAAGAGGATCGAGGACAACAACTTCCAGAGAAGAAGAAACGTCCTTACCTACGACGATGTTATGAATCAGCAGAGAAACGTTATCTACAGCCAGCGCGGCGAGGTACTTCACAACGACGATATTCAGGAAAAAATCATCTCTATGATCAGACAGTCGGTCGAGGAGACCTTCGACTTCTGCTTCGGCGTTGACACTCCCGAGGACTGGAAGTTTGACGAGTTCAAAAACCACTATCTCGGACTGATCACCGACAAAAAGAACTTCACTTACACTCCCGAGGAGCTTGCAGCAATTGACAAGGATGCCTGGCGCGAGGAGCTCGTGGAGCGCGCTCTTGAGATTTATCGCTCAAAGGATGCTCTCTTTGCCTCGGTCCCCGGCGTGAAGGAAAACGCTATGCGCGAGGTTGAGAAGGTTATCCTGCTTCAGAACGTTGACAAGAAGTGGATGGACCACCTTGAAACTATGGATGAGCTTAAGGAGTCGGTAGGACTTAACTCCTACGCACAGAGAGACCCCGTTGCGATTTACCGTATTCAGGGCGCTGATCTCTTCGACCAGATGGTTGACGATATCAAGGAGGACACCGTAAGGCAGGTTCTCTCGGTCGTTCCGAGACCTGCGGCCACCGAGCGCGTTCAGGTAGCTAAGCCTACCTCCGAGGGCTTTGGCGGCGGTCAGCCCATCGTAAGAAAGCCTGTGACCGTCAAGAAGGTTGGCAGAAACGATCCCTGCCCCTGCGGAAGCGGTAAGAAATACAAGAAGTGCTGCGGTCAAAATGAGACGGCAGACAAGGATTAATTAAAAAATGTTAAAAAAAGATAGAATGAAAGAGACGCCGCGGTGGCTATTAGTCCTCGCCTTAGTCTTTCTCACAAATCCCGTGGTCGTTATATTCGACTACCTTCCCGACCTTGTCGGATACCTTATCATAGCAGGGGCGCTTAAATTCCTCGCTGACCGCGCGCCATACTTTGAGGAAGCACGCACGGGCTTCCTTCGCCTTGCGCTCGTCAGCCTTGCGAAGATTCCGTCATACGTTATAATGACCTACGCGAAGGGAGAGAACGTAGGCGACCGTGATATCAACTCGCTTTTTGCCTTCACCTTCGCGGTGATAGAGACGGTTCTGCTTTTCAGCGCGCTGAAAAATCTCTTCGAGGCGCTTTCCTATCTCGGACAGCGCAGCGATGCCGCGGCACTGCTCAGACCCTTCCCTATCTCAAAGCGCGGAAGGACTTTGACGCCCGAGGGTCTGCAGATTATCTCATACGTTTTCGTCGGTCTGAAGGCGGCGGCGACCGCCCTTCCCGAGATGCTTCTGCTTACACGCGGAGTAAGCGCGGATGAATACGGCAAGGTCTTTAACGTCGCAAAGCTGTATCCTTACGTCATAATCCTCTCGGTAGTGACGGTGTTTATTTTTGGAATTATATTAACCAAACGGTTTTCTAAATACCTCACGGCAATATACTCCGAGGGTAGGATACGCGCGGCGGCAGACGGCCTTTACGAAGGCGAGAGACGTGACGGGCTTTACCGCAAGCTTAAAGTAAAGGATATTAAGTTTTCCCTTGCTCTCTTTATCGCGGCGTCGGTGCTGACTCTTAATATCTCATTCGATAATTTAGACAGGGTCAACCTTCTGCCCGACTTTCTGTTCGGTCTTTTGATGCTTTACGCGGTACACCGACTCTCGAAGCATACCGGCAGTGGCAAAAGAGCGATGCTTTTCTGCGGAGTATACTCCGCCGTGTCGCTTGTTTCTTATATTATTCACACCGATTTTCTTATCCGTAACGGATACGACGCTCTTGCGACCTCGAAGATAGCGAAGGCCGAGTATATCCCGGTTATGATTGCGGGGGGCGCCGAGCTTTTAGCGCTTATATTCCTCTTTATCTCGCTCTCGGGAGTGCTTTTCGGGTTTGCCGCGCTTTATAACGGTCTTGACCCGCACGACAAGAGCTACTCGCGCTATGATGCCGAGCAGGCAAGACTGATGAAGAAGAGAATTTACCTCTGGTGCGGCATTGGAGCTCTCGGCGGAGTATGCAAGCTGCTTGAAACTATCTTCCGCTATCCCGCGAAGATAATATACATCGCAACCGAGGAAGGCAGCGCGGCTATTGCCGAGGGAATTGCTCCCTGGTTCGGCGTAGTGACTCTCGTCTGCTGCGCCTTGTTTATCGCCTATACCGTACGGCTCTTCTCCCTCCTTCGCGAGGAGATACGCTGTCCTGAAGGAAATGAAGAGAGCATTCCCGAAAGGAATGAAGCATTTGTTCCCGAAAGGAATGAAGCGAGCGTTTCCGATAGAAGTGAAATAAACGTTACCAATTTACATAAAGAAGGAGACGTCATTATGACAACCTCGAAAATCGGCAAAATACTTAAAGCTGCCACGGCGGTTATGGCTGTGGTTCTTGGCGTTTTGTTCATCATCGCGGTCTGCCACCTTTACTACACCGGCGGCGAGACGCCTTATTCGAGAGAAAGGGTGGGCGATTACCTCGCTTGGCTGATCATTCCGGGCATCATTACCCTGCTTCTCGTTATCGCAGGAATCGTCTATAACATAGTAACCGGCGAGAGCGACGTCAATCCTACCGCGAGAACGAAGGGCGAGCTTCTCGAGAGCTTCGTTTCAAGATACGGCCTTGACTCCTTCGCCGGCGCGGAGGCTGCTCTTGCTAGAAAGCTCAGAAGGCGCAGGAATATTATAGATTTCGCAGTCAGCCAGATATCGGCTGTATGCTTCGTATTTATGCTTGACTATCTGTTCTTCATCGCCAAATTCTCGGTTGAGAATATGAACGCGGAAATTATGAGCGCCTTTGCGGTCTGCCTTCCTATAGCAGCTCTTGGTGTCGGTATACACGCGGTAAGAGCATATTTTTCCGAAAGAAGCGCAGGTGAGGAGCTTGAGGCTCTTAAGGCTTCCATAAAAAGTCACGGCGCGCCTGCGGTTAAAAAACAGCCCGAGGCAAAGAAAAGAAAGGTCAACACTCTTCTTGTCACCCGCATCGCAGTAGCGGCAGTTGCACTTATTCTCATTGCCGCCGGCATATTCAACGGCGGAATGGAGGACGTGCTTCAAAAGGCCGTCAAAATTTGTACGGAGTGTATAGGACTTGGATAATATGAAAAATGTGATTGTAAAAACGAAAAATTGGGTGAAAAATCATTTACCCACGAAAAGAAGACTTATACAGCTATACTCCGCCCTGCTCTTTAACTCATACCTTAAGGGTTACATAACCGGAAGCATCTTCAAGGGCGCGACCAAGAATTTCTGCACCCCCGGACTTAACTGCTACTCCTGTCCAGGTGCTGTGACAAGCTGTCCTCTCGGCGCGCTTCAGAACTCCTTCTCCTCGTCGAACAAGACGGCTCCCTACTATATGCTGGGCATTATTATGCTCTACGGCATCATCTTCGGCAGATGGATCTGCGGCTGGCTCTGTCCCTTCGGACTTTTCCAGGACCTCTTACATAAAGTCAAGACACCTAAGATTAAGAAGGGCCCCGTAACGAGAGTTCTCTCCTTCTTTAAGTACGTTATTCTCGTTATGTTCGTTGCCGTTATTCCCCTGCTCTATATGGTTCGCGACTTCCCCCTTCCCGCCTTCTGCAAGTATATCTGTCCCGCGGGAACGGTCGGCGGTGCGCTCGGTCTGCTTATCAATCCCGAAAACGAGGGAATGTTTGCAATGCTGGGCCCGCTGTTTACCTGGAAATTTGCTCTCGCGGTAAGCTTTATCGTCGGCGCGATATTCATTTACAGAATTTTCTGCCGTTTCATCTGTCCTCTCGGCGCGCTTTACGGCTTCTTTAACAGGTTTTCTCTCTTCGGCATCACCCTTGAGCGTGACAAGTGCGTAAATTGCGGCAAGTGCATCTCTGTCTGTGAGATGGATATACACCACGTGGGCGACCACGAGTGTATCAGCTGCGGCAAGTGTGTCGGCGTTTGTCCCACAAAGGCTATAAGCTACAAGGGCGCGAAGATTATTCTTCCCGACAGCGAGATTGAGTCTGCCAAGACCGACGAAGAAAAGGCCGAGGTAGAAGCAAAGCGCGAAAAGCGCGTTAAGATTGTATCGAGAATTACCGCCCTCCTGCTTTCTCTTATTCTTGTCGGCTCTCTTGTATACTTCAACTTCATTTACGACGACGGAACGAGCCAGCCTCCCGTTACCGATAACGGCGGCGATGGCGGAGAGGATCATATTCCGACAGGCAGCAATATCGGCAACAAATGTCCCACCTACTCGCTTGAATTGGTTGACGGAAGCGGAACCATCAACGTCAAGGATCTTAAGGGCAAGATAGTAATCATAAACTTCTGGGGTACTTGGTGCGGCCCCTGCAAGCAGGAGCTTCCCGACTTCGATCAGGTTGCTGCCGAATACGCGGACGATGTGGTGGTGCTTACCGTACACACCCACTCCGAAAGAGAGTCGGCGCCCGAGTATATCGCAGAGCATTTCCCCGACTCCAAGATGCTCTTTGCCTACGATCTTCCTCTGACGAAGACGGTGGATATGTATTTCAACCTTCTCGGCGGAACCGACAGCTATCCCAGAACGCTGATACTCGACACCGAGGGCATCGTCGTTCTCACCCAGGACGGCAAGATGAGCCACAGCCAGCTTGTTGAAACCATTGAAGCCATCAAGGCGAAAAATAACTAATCAATCGAATAAGCATTATAAGGCGTGTTTGCTAAAAGGCGGCACGCCTTTTTTAAATTCGGAATTCACCTCATCCACCGGCAAAGCCGGTCCTCCTGTCTCGCTACGGCTCGGTCACATAACGGCTCTTGCGTTATTAACGCAATTCACTACCGTTATGTCGCTTCGCTACCCAACAGGGAGGGCTTTTCGAAATTCGAAATGAAAAATTTCCATCGTCGGTGTGTTGCCCGAAGGGCATTATTGTATGAATGAATGATTTGTTATCTTCTTTTTTCTTCTTTTATTTTCTTTTCTCTTCTCTTTATCCCTTCTCCTCTCCTTTCATTCGGAATCCTTAAGATCTACGCACGGGTAGTAAACGTCTTCATCGAGATATACGAGGCAACGCTCAATTTTGAATTCGGTCGGCGTATAGCCTTGGCGGTCTATAATGTTCTGCTTGCGCCAATGGGCTATCAGGCATACTCCGCTTTTGAATTCGTAAACGAGCCCCCTCTCTTTCAGCATATCAAGAATGTCCCGACCCACATCCGCCATTCTTAAAATGCTCTTCGTATGACCGATGAAGCCCTCGTCGTCTGCCTCCAGCATCATATAAACGTAAAGCTTAAGCGCGTCGCTCGGCAGACCGAAGAAGCTATCGCTATATATCACGCTTTTTGAAAAAAGCCGTCTGTTTGCCATTTTTTCTCCTTTCTTGCTTGGTTTTTTCACCATCATTTTATCACAAAAAAGGAGCTTTGTAAGTATAGTACCCTTCCAAAGTTTCGGGGGTAAGAGTGGGCTTATTCTTGTGTAGATTGTACAACGGCTTGTTAGAAAAGACAAAAATCGAGTATTTTTAGCCATTTGCGTTAATATTTCGTTAATAAAACCCGTTTTTGTTGAAATAATTACGAATTCCGAATTCAACGGACGAGCGATGCTCGCCCCTACGGTAAATTAATTTCGAATTTCGAATTTCGAATTCCGCATTCCGCATTTCGAATTCCGAATTATGCTTTATAGTACACCTTGCTTCCCGGTGCGACCGAGTGAGTCAGCCAGACGTTGCCGCCGATTATACTTCCCTCGCCTATAACGGTGTCGCCGCCGAGAATTGTTGCGCCGGCATAGATAACACAGTTATCGCCTACGTTTGGGTGGCGTTTTTTGCCCCTTACGATATTTCCCTCGGCGTCCGACTCAAAGCTTTTAGCGCCAAGAGTTACCCCTTGATAAAGCTTTACGCATTTACCGATGACGGCGGTCTCTCCAATGACTATTCCCGTGCCGTGGTCGATGGAGAAGCTCTCGCCGACGGAAGCTCCCGGGTGGATATCAATTCCGGTCTTCTCGTGGGCGATCTCGCTCATCTGCCGAGGAATAAGCGGTATATTTCTTAAATACAGCTCGTGGGCGAGGCGGTAAACGGCTATGGCATAGAAGCCGGGATAGGAGAGTATCACCTCTCCCGAGCAGGTTGCCGCGGGGTCTCCCGAGTAGATAGCGAGGGCGTCTAAAGTCATCTCCTCCCTTAGGGTGGGAAGACGTCGCAGTATATCCTCCGCCATGCAAACCGAGTCGGAATTATTCCGTCCGAGGCATATATGAGCGCGGGAAATCTGCTCTGCAAGGCAACCCGAGAGCGCATCAAGCGTCTGCGCGAGGCGAGTGGTCTCCTCCGCAAAATAATCGGGAAAAAGCAGCGAGAGAGTCAGGTATATTATCCTCTCGCTCTCTGCCCTCAGAGGAGGTGTCGCGGCAAAGCAAAGGTGGTTTTTTGTATCACGGGAGCTAAGAGCTGTGATAATTCGCTGTTTTTCTTTTTGTGTCATAATATCTCCTTTCGCCGTCGTTTAGACACTTTACAGGGTAATTATCAGCCTCCCATATGTGCTTTTTTCGACGGAGTAAAAATATTTAAAAAAATATTTACATTTAACCAATTATTCTGTTGATTTTTCGGTTTAACTGTGGTATAATTTTATTTGTAAAAATCTGTAAAATTAACGGAGTAAGACCCGAAGTGAAATTCGGGTCGCCGTCTTGCCTCCCCGAGAGATGAGGGGGACGGCAAAGGGACCGCCGGGAAAGGTATAGTCATTACAATGGGTAAAAGCATTTACACATATTACAAGGAACGCTTAATCGAAATAGGCGGAAAAAATAAATGTCTGTATTCCAAGAATATCGTAAGGAAGAGCGCCTACGATATCGGCAGAATATTCGAAGGACGCGAGGACAAGGTAGCAGAGCTGCTTAAGTTTCTCTGGTCTGCCGGAAAGGAGCCGCTTACGCTTATCAGCGTTGACGAGAGACGGGATATTGCCGATAATATCGGCAGTATCGACGAGCCCGAGATCTCTCCCGAGGAAAGCGGAAGTGCCGAGGAATACGAGAAGGCGCAGAAGAAGCGTAAAAAGGCTATTGCAAGCGGCGAGATGAAGCTTATCGAAGGCGAAGTCGCAAAGATAAAAGAGCTTAAGCGCGAGGTTGAGGAAATCGAGCGCGAGACGGGTAAGTACGAGTTATATATCGGTTATCCCTTCGTATTCGGCTCTCTTTCCCAAGGACCGACCAGAACTCTTATCAAGGCGCCACTTCTGCTCTTCCCCGTTAAGATAGATATTCCCGACGAGGAGACTGTTGAGATCCGCTTTAACGCCGCGGAGAAGATACAGATCAACAAGGCTCTTATCTTTGCCTACGCGCAGTCGAAAAAGATCAATATCGACGATTTCGAGAGTGAATTTGACGATCTGTCGGGCTTCAGAAGCCTGCTTTCGATCATCAACCATCTCGGCAAAGCGAGAATACGTATCGACTGTCAGTCATCGAAAAAGATATACAATTACGCAAGATTTAAGGAGCCCGATCCCAACAAGAGCGAGCTTTCGGTCAGATACGCCGCCGTTCTCGGACGCTTCCCTATCTCTAACTCGGTATACAACGACTACTGCACCCTTGAGAAAAAGAAGCTTACCAACGACGCTATCGACGAGCTTCTCAGAACCGGCGGAAAGTTCGGCAAGAAGAGGCCGAAAACCAAATCCTCCTTTAAGAGCAAGTTTAAAAAGCTCCGTCCCAAGGCAAGACGCACCGTCAGCCGCGCAAGCTATATCGTAAGAATGCTTGACTACGCCCAGTCGGAGGTCGTAAAGAAGGTGGACGAGCTTGGCAATATGGTTATCTACGGCCCTCCCGGTACAGGTAAGTCGCAGACTATCGTTAACGTTATCACCGACGCTATCTGCAAGAACAAGCGCGTTCTTGTGGTCTCGCAGAAGAAGGCAGCGCTTGACGTTGTATATTCCCGTCTCGGAAGTCTTAACGAGAAGGCGATGTATATCAGCGACGAGTCGAAGGAAAAGCACTCCTTCTACGAAAGAATTTACGAGTCGCACAAGAGAATTGAGGATGGCAAGCTGCCGAGCCTGGAGGCTCTTACCGAGGAATACAACGGTCTTCAGGAGAGAATAGACCGCGAGGAAAAGACCCTAAACGACATCTATCATCTGCTTAACGACAAGCAGCCCTTCGGCCTTTCGCTCTCACAGATGTACTCCTCCTCCTATATGCTCCAGAAGAACTCGGGCGAGTACGCGGCATATCTGCGTATGCTTGAGGCGAAGGACGTTATGGCCCTGAACTACAAGGCTCTTGAGGCCGCAATGTTCACCATCAAGGCCAACAATATAGCAGAAACCTACTACTCCTTTGCCCAGGCGAAGGAAAAGAACCCGATCATTGACAGCATGCTGCCGAATATAGAGATCCCCACCATCGCGGACGTAAGGGCGAAGCTTTCAGAGATACAGAAGTCGCGCAAGGGCTTCTTCAATATCTCAAAGTATCCTTATACAAGACAGGTGCTTGCGCACTACTCGCTGATGGAAAATCCCGCGACGCTTTACGCCGTTGCGAAAATGGAAAGCAAGCTTGAGCATCCCTACTCCATCTTCCGCGGAATAAAGTCCAAGGAAATGGCGAGAAAAATGCAGGAGACGATGAATGCGATAGGCGAATTCGTCAAGGAATACGACTGCCTGCATAAGGTTATGACCAAGGACGGCTATATTTCGGTTATCGACAATATCCTCCGTGGAAACTACGCATATATCAAGCTTGTAAACGAGGCGCTGGACAGCTATATCGAGCAGAGAGACGTCAGAATGCTTCTCGGCACTCTCGACAAGAATATGCTTGATATCCTTAACTTTGCCTACGAGACCAGCAGAAATTACCCGAATTATCTTGAGATAATCGACAAGGTTCCGCTTATCCGTATGTATCACGAGATAATCGTCTCTGAGGAAAAGCTCAAGGACGAGCTTGCCAAGGTTGTGGATTATCCCAACATCTCGGCAAGGATATACAAGCTTAAGGAGGCGCAGCTCTCGGTATCACATAAGATATGCGCGGGCAAGGCCTGCCGTGAATACAAGGAGCTTTACGACACCGCGGAGAACGCAAAGGATTATCTCTACCAGATATCCAAGGACAAGAAGCACTGGTCGATCAGAAAGGCAATGGAGGCTTACGGCAACTTCATCTTCACCCTCTTCCCCTGCTGGCTACTCTCTCCCGAGAACGTCTCCTCCCTCCTGCCCCTTGAGAAGAACCTCTTTGACGTGGTGATCTTCGACGAGGCGTCGCAGGTGTTTATCGAAAGCACTATTCCCACTATATACAGAGGTAAGAACATCGTGGTTGCGGGAGATGCAAAGCAGCTTCGCCCCTCGGCAACCTTTATGAAGCGTTATCTGGGCGCAGATCCCGACACTCTCGACGATCCCTCGGTGCAGGCGGCGCTTGAGGTTGAGAGCCTGCTCGACCTTGCGGTTGCAAGATACAACAGCGCAAATCTTACCTACCATTACAGAAGCCGCCATCAGGAGCTTATCGACTTCTCCAACTGCGCATTCTACTCGGGCGGCCTTCAGGTCGCGCCCAATATCTATACCGGCAGAAGCGGCAAGCCTATGGAGAGGTATAAGGTAAAGGGTCAATGGCTCGGCAGAAAGAACGCCGCGGAGGCAAAAAAGGTCGTGGAGCTTATCAAGGAGATAATGGCCACGAGGAAGAACAACGAGTCTATCGGCGTCATCACCTTCAACAGCGATCAGCAGACCTGTATTGCCGACGCTATTGATAAAGAGGCGCAAATCGACAAGAAGTTCCGCGCCGATATCGCCAAGGAGCGAATGAGAATAGAGGGCGGCGAGGACACCGGCCTGTTCATCAAGAACCTTGAGAACGTTCAGGGTGACGAGAG
>SVTZ01000025.1 GCA_015063525.1 Oscillospiraceae bacterium | reverse complement strand
AAGAAAAGACCACACATAAGGTTTTACCCTGTAGTGTGGTCTTTTCTTGTTTGCCCCGCTTGAAGGTGTCGCTCAAAAATTTACTGTTATTCGTAAATCCCTAAGTTGCACCAACTTGTGGGTGTCCTTTTCTATTTGGCACAGCCGCTCGCTCACGAACACTGATTTTTATCATAGTATTCATCTTAAAATACACTTTAATTTTAAATATTTTAAATAGATGTTTACAAGGAAAACTTGACAAATTTGCCTTTATATAGTATAATATTCAAAGTCAGTGGCGCAAGAGTACAGAAAATATCAGACTTCTTTCGTAACGGCGCTGATTTATTTAACAAAAAAATGCAAACAATCAATAATGTATATTTATTAATTAAAGGAAACAAAATGAATAATTACGTAATATTTACCGATTCATCCTGCGATCTTTCAGAGGAGATGCTGAAGAGCAGAGGTGTATACTCCAATTCCCTTTCATTCCGCTTTGACGATAGCGAAAAGGAATATTCCAACAATGAAATGCCCATAAAGGCTTTCTATGATAAAATGCGTGAAGGCAGTGTAGCAAAAACCGCTGCTGTTAATTCGGAAAGCTTCGCTATTGAGTTTGAAAAGCTTCTTAAGGAAGGCAAGGACATTCTCTATATCGGTTTTTCATCCGGACTCAGCACAACCTATAATTCCGCCCGCCTTGCCGCGGAGCAGTTAAAGGGCTCTTATCCCGAGAGAAAAATCATCACGGTAGACACTCTTGCAGCATCGGCCGGCATTGCCCTTCTCCTTGATATGGTTATTGAAAAAAAGAATTCGGGCGCTACTATTGAGGAAGCTGCCGAGTACGCCGAGAATATGAAGCTTAAGATCTGCCACTGGTTTACAGTTGAGGATCTAGTATATCTAAAGCGCGGAGGCAGAGTCAGCCCCACGGCAGCCTTCTTCGGCAATATGCTTGGTATAAAGCCGGTACTTCACGTTGACAATGAGGGCCATCTCATCAACGTTCTCAAGGTTAGAGGAAGAAAGGTATCGGTTGCGACTCTGGCCGACAAATACGGCGAGCTTTGCGACGATGAGGGCAACAAGAAGGTTTATATCTCCCACGCAGACTGTCTTGCTGAAGCAGAGGAGCTTAGTAATATTATAAAGGAAAAGTACGGCGCAAAGACTGGTCTTATTACCAACGTTGGTACAGTTATCGGAGCACATTCCGGCCCAGGAACTATCGCCCTCTTCTTCGTAGGTAAAGAGAGATAAGATACAATTTTACTGTCATTTAAGGCAGATTGGAGAAAACTATGTCTAAAACTACAGATAAAGACAACCTGGACACAGGCATTAACGAGCCAAAGTCTAATAAAAAAGAAGCAGCTAAAAAGCCCAAGGCGGAAAAGCCTGACAAGGTAGAAAAGCAGAAAGCCGAAAAGAAAAAGAGCGAAAAGGATAAAATCGCAAAAGATAAATCCAAAAACGAAAACAAGGCGCAAGAAAAGGCTAACAAAAAATCTGAGAATAAAGCAAAGAAAAAAGGCGAAGATCAGCCTAAGAAAAAAGCCGAGGATCAGCTTAAGAAAAAGGCCGAGGATCAGCCTAAGAAAAAAGCCGAGGATCAGCTTAAGAAAAAGGCCGAGGCTCAGCCTAAGAAAAAGACCGAGGCTCAGCCCAAGAAAAAAGCTGAGAAAAAGCCCGCCAAAAAGAGTGAAAAGAATTCTGCCGAAAAAAAAGCAGAGGGCTCTAAGAAATCCGGTGAAAAATGGAACATAAAGCAGCTTGGCGGATACTTATTTGCCAAGATGATGCGCGGAGGCGCTTCTGAGCTTCGCGCTAACGCAGAGGAGGTTAACAAGCTTAACGTCTTCCCTGTTCCCGACGGTGACACCGGCGATAATATGAGTATGACTATCGAAAGCGGCGTTGCTTCTCTCGATAATATCGACACCGATGACCTTGCGGAGGTTCTGAAGGTTGCTTCCCGCGGTATGCTTCTCGGCGCTAGAGGAAACTCCGGTGTTATTCTCTCCCAGTTCTTTGCAGGAATGGCTAAGGGACTCGAGAACGTGGAGACCGCAGATGCAAAAAGACTCGCTCACGCCCTAGAGATCGGCGTACAGCAGGCTTACACCTCGGTTATGACCCCTACCGAGGGCACTATACTTACCGTTGCCCGTGAAGCTGTTGAATATGCGGTTAGCCGAGTAAATTCAAAGAGCACGGTGCAGTCTCTCTTCTCGGATCTGGTAAAGGAGATGAACGCATCTCTTGAGAGAACGCCTGAAATACTTCCTGTTCTCGGTGAGGCGGGTGTCGTTGACTCCGGAGGAGCAGGACTTCTCTACATCATTGACGGACTTAACCGCGTTCTTAACGGCGAGGATATTGAGGATGAAGAAACAGAAATTCTTCCAAAGCCTAAAGTTCCAAGCGCAAGCGAAGGCAGCTTCGGTCCTGACAGTCATATGGACTTTGGCTATTGCACCGAGCTTCTCGTTCAGCTTATGAACCGTAAAATCAAGGATAACCCCTTCGACCTTGACGCCCTTAAGCTATATCTTGTAAAGTACGGTGACTCGATAGTTGCATTCCAGACCGAATCCATCGTTAAGATACACGTTCACACCTTAAGACCCGATAAGATTATGAGATATATGCTAAAGTTTGGTGATTTCATATCCGTAAAGGTCGAGAACATGTCGCTCCAGCACACTGAGCTTAATAATGAAGAAGGCAAGGCGGAAGAAAAGAAAGAGGAAAATCTGCCTAAGAAAAAGTACGGAATTGTTGCGGTCAGCAACGGCGAAGGCATCTCTAACCTCTTCCGTGAGCTTGGCGCGGACGGAATAGTTAATGGCGGACAGACCAACAATCCTTCCACCAACGACTTCCTTGATGCATTCAGCAGGATCAACGCCGAAAACATATTCGTCTTCCCCAACAACGGCAACATAATTATGGCTGCAAGCCAGGCCGCAGAGATATACGAAAACGCCAAGGTCTACGTTGTTCCCACCAAGAGCATCGGCGCGGGATACGTCGCCCTCGCTTCTATGAGCTTCGACTCAGCCGAGCCTGATCAGCTTATGGCGGAGGCGGAGGACGCTATCGGCAGGATCACATCCGCCTACGTTTCTCCCGCAGTCAGAGACGCGGATATTAACGGCGTACATGTTACAGAGGGTGACACGATGGGAATTATCGCCAAGGAGATCGTTATCTCAGGTCCCGATAAAATGACTTCCACATACGGACTTATCGATATCCTTCTTGCCGATACCGGCAAATTTATGATAACCATATTCTACGGCAAGGATGCCACTACCGAGGAGCGCGACAAGCTTGCAGATTATATGATGGCCACCTATCCGTCGATTGAAGCTTACTATGTCGATGGCGGTCAGGAGATCTATCCCTTCCTGTTTGTTGCAGAATAAGATATTTATTTTGAGGCAGAGTGCTCTGCTCTACAAAAAAGACCTGTTGATCTTGTCAACAGGTCTTTTAAATTTCACCATTCTTAAATCATCTTGTTCTTCGACTCGATGAAATAGGTTGCCTCGCTGTCTGCGGTAGAGAGAGCGAATGCAAGAGGAAACATCTCGAATGCCGCCGAAACGTTACGCGCGTCCTCGGTGGATGAATAGCCCATATGATATCTGATGGCAAAGGCCTCCTCGCGGGTCAGCTTCATATATCCTGAGATAATGTACACGCTCTTTTCGCCGTGGCCGTAAGGTAGCTTATCGTCGTACTCAAAGGTATCGACCCTCTGCCACACTCCTTTCTCGTCCTTGACGTTTCTAAAGCCCTTTTTATAGATATTAACCTTACAGAGATCGTGAAGGAGCGAAACGATAGCAATACTCTCGTCGCTGTACTCAAAGCCGAAGCTCTGCTTTACTCTATCCGACTTCAAATAGGAGTCAAGGCACTCGTAAACGTTTATGGAGTGATCGCATAGACCGCCCTCGTAAGAGCAATGAAATCTCGAGCTTGCCGGCGCGGTGAAGAAATCAGACGCGGGCGAGAGGAGATATTCGAGAAGCTTATCAGCGCCCTCGCGAGTTATGTGCTTGTTATAAATTTCAATAAATCTTTCCTTGCTTGTCATTTCTGTCTCCCTAAATTACTTATCACTTTTATAATATATTATATCATACAGTATATAATTTTTCAATGGGTAATTGACCTAAAAATTGTAAGTCTATAGAAAAAGGCTGATTTCTCAGCCTTTTTTCTGTTTTAATTATTCTTCGGCGGGAGAAACGAGAGTTAATTTGTAGTCATCGCCAAATGTGAGCTCGTTCACCCAAGAGCCATACTGCGCGTAGTATTCATACTTTGCAGTGCCGAGCAGATTCTCTGCTACACGGAGCAGATTTTCATCCTCGGGGAGATTGGTATAACTAAACGCGAAATCGTTATCTTCCTTTGTATAAGTACCTGTGAGGGTATACTCCTCGGACATCTCGCCGTCCAAAGCGCCCGTCGCGTACTTGATCGTCACCTCGGTGTCGGTGAGAGTTACCTCGGAGATCTTCACACGAGTGAAGGAAACGGGCTCGTAAATGTGAACGTCGTAGTGAGAAATCTGCTCGTCGTTGAAATTAAACATTTGCTTTATCTTTGAAAGCAGATCTTGCTTTGTTTGCTCCGGTGAAGACTCGCCCGTATATTCGTAGGCATAGGTATAGTAAACGCGCCCATCATCAGAAACTAGTATGTAATACGGCTTGTAGTCAAAGAGAACTTCGCTTGCATTTTTCAAAACGAGAGTGATGTCACCCGAAAAATACTCGGTGTATTCGCAAAGAATATATTTCTGTGCATCATCAGGCGAGAACGTACCAATCGATGTAGTTGTGCCATCGATGACAGGCGGAATAACAATCTCATCATCGGCAAGTGCATTGTTTATATGACCGATGAGCATAGCCGCTACAATTCCTACAACAACAATTATAGAGCCTAAAACTATAAGCAGAATGTGCCACCACTTTAGGCGTTTAGGTGATTCTTCGTTATAAGGCTTTTCTTTCTTCTCTTTGCCAAAGAGTGATTCATTGCCAAAGAAAGATGATTTTTTAAATGATAATCCGCCTAAAAAAGAGCCGTCACCAAAGAGCTTTTTACTCTCTTTTTTTTCGCGCTGGGGTCTTTCCTTTTTTTCTTTTTTACTAGGCGCATCAAAGCTATATTCGTCTTTACGAGACATTAGATACCTCCGCTATAATAGATTAACAAGACGCACGGTTTCCCGTGCGTTTTGTTATAAGGGTCGCCGCCAATGACGACGACCTTCTATAAAATTAGTTGGTTGCTTGGCTAGGTACAATGCTCCAAGAACCGCCGTTATACTGGTAAGTTCCGGGATTTGTAGTAATCTGGCTATACGTTTCGGGCGCGGTTTGCCATTTGCCAATCCAATCAAAGATAACTGTATCGTACTTAGTCATCGGGAAGGGATTGGTAATACTCAATTGAAGTTTTCCTCCGGCGCCCTCTTGAATTTTTGCGTTACTACAATCTGTTGTAACATTAGATTCAATGACAATTGTGGATTTCTTTGTTGCGTCGGTTTCATTTAGATCATTTGCGTCTCCTATAATAGTTCCCGCAAATTTAGCACCATTTTGCAAAACAAGCGTACCTTTCACAAGAAGCGATGCGCTAGAATCGGTAAATGCATAACTAACGACTTCACCAGCCTCATTTCTAGTTACATACTTTCTTGCGGACACATCGGATGATACATTAGCCAATTCAAACCAATCATAAACAATCACTCTGCAGCCAAGGTTCAGAACTCCGCCTTCTTCTACGACTATATCGGATCCAGGAAGCACCTTGTATGCAGTAGCTTTAGAGAGAGTTAGGTTTCCATCGCTTGCGATGGTGACATCAAAGTCTGGAAGAGGCATAGGGATATTTTCAAAGGAGAAATCAATTTGTCCAACCCATTTAATTATCGTATCCACAATGGATCCGAGTCCCGTCAATTCAACAGGAACTTTTTTCTTGCAATCCTCTACGTCACCGTGAATGGTTATCTTAACCCCCTCTCCTGTTTTGTAGGATTTTACAATAGAGGAGTCTTCAAGCATATTGAACAAAGGATTGTCTTCCTTGGCTTTATCGGGAGTATTAGTCATACCAGCAACCTTAAACTCCATATCTTTTGTTTGAGAGGCCGCCGTTATAAGACCATAGGTTGTGTAAATCGCACCGTGCTCAATCGTTAGGGGGAGACGAATGCTATCAAGAGAGAAACTATTAAACGGAGATATTTTGTTTTTGGCACTTATACTAGCCAAAGTGTTTTGACCGCCATGAAGATCAAGAATGGACATGGTTTCTACCATTGTACTACCACTCTTGGTTATCACTTCACCGCTGGCACTAGTTCTAATAACGCCATATGCTTCCATTCGACTGTTGTTGGTGATTTTTCCGTTTACAACCAAAACACCGGTGTTCTTTGAAATGAAACCAAAATGAGCACTATCGCCCTGCTGATAAAGCTGGGCATCTACGGTAATGTAACCGTTATTTATAATCGTTACGTTTTCAGCGATTTCCAGCTGATATACGCCGGTATCGTCGTCTTTATCAAAATCTCCATATGTCGCTCTTGCGCTATCGTTATAGTATGGATGATATACTCCGCCGCTTCTATTTGAAACAGTTGTAGTTGTACAGGGGACCCAAAGAGCAACGCCCGAAGGAATCGTCAACTCCGCCTTTGCGAGGCCGATCAGCGAAGCATCAAGCACGGCATCGGTAGAGCAAACAGTTATGTTATTGCCGGGGACAACTTCGGTATAGAGCATATAAGTTACAGCTCTGCTACCGTAGAACTTATCACCTATCTTGAAATCGGGAGTAGTGTCTACATCATATACTGCGTAGATAGTAATGGCGCCGGTATTCTCGTTAACCTTGGTTTTGTCAGCCTCGGTCAGGAAATAGTTACTAGTTCCAAGAGAAATGCTAGCGGAGCCGGTACTGTCAAAGGAATATCCGGCGAAATCATACGCAGCGTTTGCTGTGCCGTTAACTTGGGAGTCAAGCCAAGGAGTCAAGGAAACCTTCCACTTGATTTTGTTCAGCTCGGGATTGTTACCGGACCAATCTACCGACGTTTCATTTACTGTTTTTTTCAGCAAATTGCCTGCGGTGTCTCTATACACCAGATTCATCGACTGGATATACTTATCGCGCTCGCCTTTAAGATGCACGTTCGTAATGTTATTCTCTTTGCAGAACGCATCAACTTCTGAACTGGAGTGGAAGAAGTCGATATCAAGGTCTTTAATGGATTCGTCAACTTTTGTAACACCCGGATGTAAATCTATGTGATCTATATTGGTATAACCGTCGTTCTTCAAGTCCGCAATCACATCTGCTGTGATCTCGGTTACGTTGCCGCCTACGATTGCAGTGCTAGCGTTCGCGGGATTGTCGCCTAAGAAAATAACACCGCTGTTTGTTATGAGAGGATGGGTACTCATAAATACTCTAAACTGCTGACCAACAGAAGCATTAACATCGGTAACTTCGGTCAATGCATCTCTAAGCTCGGTTTCGCTATCGGAGTTACGTACTGCACAGATTTTTTCTGCGAATTTGTCGCTAGATTCTTCGGAGATGAAGTAATAGCCGTGGATAAAGCCCTCGAGGGCGATCATATTAATGTCAAACTTGCCCTTGAGAGAATTGCTCTGCTGAGAATCGTCGCCAAAGATAATTTCCAGGTTGTTGTTATCATCAAGACTGCCGAGAACAACCTTGCCGCTATCTCTATCATACCAAAGATATGCGCCTTTAGACTTGGTTTCAAGCTTCAAGCCATGTTTTTTTATGGCATTCTGAATATCGACGACTTCGTTAACTCCACCGCTAAGTACATCCTCTACGGCGAGAACAGTGTTGATCTGAGCTACCAACTGGGTGTCGACAGTGCGATTTGCCGACTCGATTATGCCCGAGAAGGTCGGAATCAATACCGCAGCAAGTATTCCTATTACTGCAATAACGATTACGAGCTCGACGATCGTAAAGCCCTTTCTGTTTTGTTTCTTCATAAGTTTTTCTCCTTTATGAATTTTTTATATATATATTTTTAAAATAAATACCTATACATCATCATTTTAACATAGGTTTTCGGAAAGGAGAGCGTTTAGTACACATCTTTACTTTAGAAAACACTATTTTACACAAAATAGTCGTATTTTGGAGAAAAAAGAAAAATCCTTCCCTATTGCGGAAGGATCTTACGGACCACGGGTGATAATAATTATGAATAATGAGCGTAGGGGCGAGCAATGCTCGCCCCTACAAAATGAAAAAGCAGATGCCCAAATTTAGCATCCGCTTTGTGCGAGAAATAGACCGAGGAAACGGTATCTTGAACTGAGGAGGCTTCGCCCTCCTCGCTAAGTTTTCTTTGACGGTTTTACACCGTCATTTTGCAAAGCAAACACAGAAAACGTTAGCCCTTTTCTCGCCAAGTGCGAGAGACGGGTTCTTCGAGGACTGTTTCCTGCACAAAACAAAAAACAGACCACTCGTGTCTGTTTTGCTTATTGCGGGAAATGTCGCGCGTTAAGAAAACGATTGAGTATCGTTTTTAGCGCGAAGACCGAAGGCCTGACCTGAGGTCTGTCACGTTTCCCCCAAAGCAAAAAGGCAGACCACTCGTGTCTGCCTTTTCGCTTTGGTGCGGGAAACGGGACTTGAACCCGTACATCAAAGATACACGCCCCTCAAACGTGCGCGTCTGCCGATTCCGCCACTCCCGCGAACATTTTGTATTATATCACACTTGTGTGCTTTTGTCAATAGCTTTTTAAAAAAATCCCCGAGAATTTTTATCTTCTCGGGGAAAAGTTACATTTATTATTAATGTCAGAACTTAAAGTAGTTCTTTGCGTTATAATATGCGATGCCGGTTACGATTTTCTCAAGAGCCTTATAGTCCTCGGGATACTCGCCCTCGTCGACCCACTTACCGATCAGGTTACACATAATGCGTCTGAAGTACTCGTGGCGGGGATAGGAAACGAAGGATCGGCTGTCGGTGAGCATACCGACGAATGCGGAGAGAGTGCCGAGGTTAGCGAGAGCCTGCATCTGCGCCTCCATACCGTCGCGCTGATCGTTGAACCACCAGCCGGAGCCGAACTGGATCTTCCCTGCTACGCCCGCACCCTGGAAGCAGCCGAGCATAGTGCCGAGAACGTAGTTGTCCTTGGGGTTAAGGGTGTAAAGAATGGTCTTGGGAAGGCAGTCAGCGCACTCAAGATAGTTCATAAACGCGCCGAGATCCTCTGCGATGCAAAGGTCGTTGATAGAGTCGAAGCCGGTGTCGGGACCGAGCTTTTCGTACATTTTCTTATTATTATTACGGAGCGCGCCGATGTGAAGCTGCATTGCCCAATCGTACTTTACGTACTCCTCAGCGCAAGCCTTAAGCATTGCGGTCTTGAAAGAGTCGATCTCAGCCTTAGAAAGCTCTTCGCCTGCCATACGCTTATCGAACGCCGCCTTAGCGTCACCTACTGCAAAAGGAACGTACTCGAGGGCGTGGTCGGAGAGACGGCAGCCGTAGTCGTTGAAATACGCGATACGCGCCTTGATCCAAGCGACAAGCTCCTCGTAGGACTTAACGCCGGTGGACTCGATATAAGGAACGAAGGTCTCCTTACCGATCTCAACAGCCTTGTCGGGACGGAAGGTGGGAAGAACCT
The DNA here is from genome assembly GCA_015063525.1 of Oscillospiraceae bacterium. GTDB lineage: Bacteria > Bacillota > Clostridia > Oscillospirales > CAG-272 > UBA1740. Next base: position 10,154 of record SVTZ01000025.1, on the reverse strand, counting down.
TGGTGGAGAAGCTCTTAAGAGCCGCGTGGTACTCAAGTGTGTCAACCGGATCGTCGGTTGTGCAGATGATCTCAACGTTTGAGCGCTTGATGAGCTCCTGTGCGCGGTATTCGGGCTTCGCAAGGCACTCGTTCACCTTATTCCAAATGCGCTCGCAGGACTCCTCGTTAAGGGGCTCGTCAATATCGAAATATCTCTTAAGCTCAAGGTGGGTCCAGTGATAAAGGGGATTACCGATAAGTCCGGGAAGGGTCTTCGCGAACATCTTGAACTTCTCGTACTCGTCAGCACCGCCGGTGATAAACTCCTCGGGAACGCCGTTCGTTCTGATCTGACGCCACTTATAGTGGTCACCGCCAAGGAAAAGGTCAAATGCATTCTTGAACTGATAGTTCTCAGCGATCTGCTTAGGGGAAAGGTGGCAATGATAGTCGATTATGGGAAGATCCTTTACCATTGCGTACAGCTTCTTCGCGGGCTCATTCTTGAGCATAAAGTTATCGTTAATGAAACTCATAGCGTTACACCGTCCTTAAATATTGAAATTTCTCTGTAATTATTGATTTCGTTTCTCGTTTCCCTGCCCTCGGCAACGCTGATAACGTACTCGAAGAGCTCGTCGTTCAAGGGATCGCCGTTAAGCGTGGGCGATGCATCAAAGTCAATCCAATTCGCCTTGCGCTCGGCAAGAGAGTGGTTGGTCGCGATCTTCACCGTCGGAACGGGTGCGCCGACGGGCGTTCCTCGACCGGTGGTAAAGAGAATGATGTGTACTCCTGCCGCCATAAGGTTTGTTATTGCAACGATATCATTACCGGGACCGTTAAGGAGCGAGAGGCCGTTTTTAGTAAGTATATCACCGTAGTCAAGCACGTCAACAACCTTTGAAAGACCGCCTTTCTGCACGCAGCCGAGCGATTTTTCCTCAAGGGTGGTAATGCCGCCCTTCTTATTTCCGGGTGAGGGATTTTCGTAGATAACCTGATTGTGGCGAGTGTAGTAATCCTTAAAATCGTTGATGAGCTTGACGGTTTTGTTAAATACCTCCTCGCTCTCGCATCTCTGCATCAGAAGATGCTCTGCGCCGAACATTTCGGGCACCTCGGTAAGCACGCAGCTTCCGCCGTGTGAGATTACCTTGTCCGAAAGTCGTCCGACAAGGGGATTTGCGGTAATTCCGCTGTATCCGTCGCTTCCGCCGCACTTAAGGCCGATACGAAGCTTGGAGACAGGCACGGGAGTTCTCTCGAACTTTGCAGCGTATTCCTTCAGCTCGTTAATAAGCTCAACGCCTGCAGCGATATCGTCGTCGTGATCCTGGGTGTTAAGGAACTTTACCCTATCAGGATTATAGTCGCCGAGAACCTTTTTAAACACATCAATATTATTGTTCTCACAGCCGAGGCCGAGAACGAGAACGCCTGCGGCATTGGGATGATTTACCATACCGCGAAGTATCTTCTGAGTTACCGTCTGATCGTCGCCCAGCTGAGAGCAGCCGAAGGGATGGGGGAAATACTTAGCTCCGGTAAGCTCGGAGAGCTTCTGCGCGATCTTATTTACGCAACCAACGGTGTTCACGATCCATATCTCGTTTCTGATACCTACGTCGCCGTTCTCACGGACGTAACCCATAAATGTACGGTCGGTGGGAGAGGCGGGAGTATCATAGAATTTCGGCTCGTAGCTATACTCAAGATTTCCCGAAAGATTTGTCTTTACATTGTGAGTATGTACGTGCTCACCTTTTTTTATGTCGCAAACAGCGTGGCCAATGGGATTTCCGTATTTAATTATGTCCTCGCCGCACTTTATATCGCGGAGAGCGTACTTGTGGCCGTCCTCAAGATTGATATCAACGTTGTCTAACTTATTTATTAACATACTTTTCTACCTCAGAAGTAAGGAAGGAGAGATCCTGTCCCCAAAGAGACTCGTTTGCAAGGATCTCGGCGGTGTTGCTGTTCTTCATAAACTCGACGACGTCCTTATCGTCATTTGTCATATCGGTTTTGTAGAAGTCGATAAGCTTTGCAAAAGCAAAGAGAAGCGTCTCTGGCATCTTGTTGTATCTCTTGATATACTCAAGAATGGAAGGAAGTACTCTAACCTTAAACTTGGAAACCGAGTTAAGGGCAATTGCCGAGAGGTAATGCTTGATATAGGGGTTGCTAAAGCGCTCTACAACGCTGTTTGCGTAGGAGAGAAGCTCGTCGCGAGGAAGATCAAGAGTGGGAATAATCTCATCAAAAACGCACTTTTTAAGATGATCGCTCATCGTCTTGTCGTCAAGGCAGCTCTTTACGGTATCGAGACCCGAGAGAAGCGCGTAAGGAACGAGAGACGTATGAGCGCCGTTGAGAATTCTTACCTTTCTCGTGCGATACATCTCAAGCTTATCGGGAGTGATAATAACGTTAAGATCTGTTTTACTGAAGGGCATTTCGCTGTCGAGATCGAAGTCGGTCTCGATAACCCAAAGATGGAAGAACTCGGAGGTGTTTGCCATATTGTCCTCGTAGCCGAGACCTAGATCCTCGCCTCTCGGGTAACCGGTGTTTATACGGTCAACCAAAGTGTTGGTGAACACATTCTCCTTCTCTACCCAATTTTTGAAATCCTCTCCGAGGCTCCAAAGATCGGCATACTGAAGAATACACTTTTTAAGATTATCACCGTTTCTATTGATAAGCTCACAAGGAAGGAAGATAAATCCGGAAAGTCCAAGATCAAAGCGCTTTTTAAGAAGCAAGGTTACCTTCGCAGGGAAGCTCTTGGGAGGAGCATCGGTGATCTTATCCTCTTCCGAGAAAACTATACCGCTTTCAGTGGTATTGGAAACTACGAAGCGCATCTCAGGCTGCTCTGCAAGAGCGAGATAAGCTCCAAAGTCCTCATAGGGCTTTACGCATCTGGAGATAACGTCGACTACGGTAGTATCAACACCCTCAACGCCTCTGCAAACGTGAGTATAAACGCAATTCTGCGCGGAAAGCATATCGCACATACCCTGATCAATGGGCTGTACAACAACTACACTTCCGTCGAAATCGGAGTTGTCGTTTATCTTCTGGAGCATCCAGTCAACAAACCCGCGTAAAAATCCGCCCTCGCCAAACTGAATTACTCTTTCAGTTCTCTGTTTTTTTTCAAAGTTCATAATGAAAAGCCCTTTCTTTTTTAAATTTTCATAAGTTTACATTCTAACATTATTATAAATGAATGTCAAGTTAAAAGCCTTAACTTTTTTGACTGCGAAAACATTATTTTTCATCAAAACTTAGTTTTTTTGATATAAAAAGGAAAGCGATGAACTAAACCGCGCATCGCTTTTTAATTGGGAGCATTTATTGTGTAAATGTAGGCTCTGCCTCCGCGTTTTTCTCTGGCAAGAATTCCCATTTGTATAAGAAACATCAAGGAATTATGCAGCTTTATCGCCCGAAGACGCGAAAGCTTTTCAAACTCAGAAGCAGTGAATTCATCCGGAAGCTTTTCGGGAAGCAGGAGCGCAAAGTCAGGTGCATCTCTAAGCTCCATAATAGAATTTATTGATGTTGGAGCGCAGTCGATCTTGTCGGTTTTCTGTCGTCCGACTCTTTTCTTACCGTTAAGCATTCTGGTCTCATCCGCATCGAGAAAAACAAGGAGGATTCTAAGATTCGTATGAGGAATAAAACTCCTTATCTTAGCGATCTCGGCAAGGGCGTCAGTGGCCCTTCCCTTTTTCGTACTTAATTTTGGCGGAAAAGTCTCTCCGGTCGCAGCGTCAATACGGCATATTGTCTTTCTTTCAATTATTGGATATACGATCGTTACTTTGTTCTCGGGTAAAAATTTCTCAAGCTTTGGAAGCAGCTTATCAAAGGAGCGCGTCTGGATCTCCATAATTCCATCCCCATTTCGTATATCCGCAACAGAGCCAAGGTATTCTGCCTCATGGTTTCTATCGTCGGGCTCAAAGTAGTATTTAAGGGTTTTGTGAAGCAGCTTTTCACTAAGTGTACCAATGCCGCCGCGCTCCGATGCGTCGATAAAGGCACGCGATCTTGCTTCCAAAAACCGATCCTTATCCACCATTTATCTGAGCGCCTCGATAGCCCTTTTTCGATCGTTAGATCTAAACACCGAGCTTCCTGCGACGAGGATTGTGGCTCCTGCAGAAACGGCCTCCGAAGCATTATCGGGAGTTATGCCGCCGTCAACCTGAATTTCTAGTTCTAAACCGCGTTTTTTAATTTCTGCCCTAAGTTTTCTTACTTTTTCAAGGGTTTCCGGTATTAGACCTTGTCCGCCAAATCCCGGCTCAACCGTCATAACAAGCACCATATCGCAGCTGTCAAGGAGAGGATAAACCTCCTCAATAGGAGTGGCGGGCTTAACCGAAACGGCTGCCATTACTCCCCTGCTCCTGATGACTTCAAGAAGGGATCGAGGATCCTTGCAGGCTTCAACATGGAAGGTTAAAATATCGGCTCCGGCATCAATAAACTGCTCGGCGTACCTTTCGGGCGCATCTATCATAAGATGAACGTCAAAAATCATATTACTCTTCCTACGAAGCGAGCTGATAACCGGATGACCGAAGGTTATATTAGGAACGAACATACCGTCCATAACGTCAAGATGTACCATGTCGGCACCGGCTGCCGCAATATCGGCTACCTCCGCCGCCAGATTTGACAGATCGGCCGCAAGAACCGAGGGGGATATTTTTGTCATATATTTTCCTTTCTACCTAAATGATCAAACAAATATAAGTGACATTACTTAGCAATTACCATAAAATAATATAGAGCCGCAAGTCGTGTGGCAGACAACGGATAAGGGCGCCTGCGACGACAATAAAGTAAAAGATGTTTTAGAGATTACGCAGCCGTGCCTTACCTTTTGATTGGGGTGATTATTCACCCCTTATTTTTTTACTGTTACAATGGCGTGGGCACTGATGCCCTCCTCCCGTCCGGTGAAGCCGAGATGCTCCTCCGTGGTAGCCTTTACATTAATTCTGCCCTGTTCTATACCAAGAATTTCGGCAAAATTCGCTATCATTTCATTGATATAAGGAGACAGCTTCGGCCTCTGCGCCACGATGGTAGCATCGATATTAACAACATCAAATCCGGCATCAGACACAAGTTCTCTTACTTTCTTCAAGAGAACGAGGCTTGAGATACCCTCATATTCCTTCACCGTATCGGGAAAGTGTCGTCCTATGTCACCGAGGGCACAGGCCCCAAGCAGAGCATCCATTACCGCATGGGTAAGCACGTCGGCATCCGAGTGACCGAGAAGCCCTTTTGTGTGAGTGATCTCAACACCGCCGAGGACAAGCCTTCTGCCTTCTACCAGCCTATGAACGTCGTACCCATGACCTGATCTGATCTCGCTCACATACTCTCTCCTATCTAAAATGTATTCGGCGTATTTAATATCCTCCGCCGTTGTAATTTTTATATTCTGCCTGCCCGTATCTACCAAAAAGACTCTTTTTCCAATATTTTCGACAAGCATATTATCGTCTGTTATAAGCGCGTCGTCAGGTCGTGCATCAAGCGCACTCTCATATATTTCGCGCGAAAATACCTGAGGAGTTTGCACCGAAAAAAGCAAATCTCTCGGAACGGTTTCAAATACGAATCCGCCCTCTGCTATTTTTATAGTATCAACAACCGGGGTTGCTGCCGTTGCTGCTCCGTGTTTTTCTGCCGCCGAAACCACATCACTGATCATTCTCTCTGTAACGAGGCATCTCGCGGCATCGTGAATGGCCACAAAATCCGTTTCCCCCGGAATTGACGCGAAGCCAAGCCTTGCAGACTCTGCCCTTGTTTTACCGCCAGAAACGATTTTTACCGTCTTTTTAATTCCGCAAAGCTCCTGCTTTGCCCAAGCTATCTCATTCTCCCTACATACGACGACTATAAAGTCAATTATATCGGAATTTGAGAATGCCTTTACCGATCTTTTCAAAAGACTTTCACCCAAGATACAAAGCCGCTGCTTGGTTATTTCAAGCCCCATTCTGCTTCCGCTTCCGGCGGCAAGAACAATAGCAGTCACAAAGTTATTCTTAATCAAGGAAGCATCTCCCCCCCTTATTTTCTGTAATACACAAAATGAACGGTTATGGCACGAAATCTACCGTTTTCCAGAAGATTCGGCCCCTTAATTATAACACCGTCACCACTCATAAGCATTGATGTATCAAGCTCGGCTATATTACAGACGAAAAGTCTGTCTCCGGAGGAATCGATTATAAAGGTATCATCCTTGACCGTAAGCGCTCCGCCGCGTCCAATAACGTCTTCGTTGCCATTTCTCTGCTCGGTGACGTATTTTACCGGCTGACCGTGAAGCTCTTTTGCTCTCTCAAGCCTGTATGAATAGCTACCGGGCTTACTCTTAATTCCGAAAATTTTCCTAAAAACCGACATAACTAACCTCCGAATTCTGATAACATTTTACCACAGACGAAAGTGAAATGGAAGGCTTTTTTGCTTTTTGCCTAAGATTTTTTTAAAAAAATCGAAAAAAATCAAAAAATTTCGCATTTTCTGTGAATTTTTTTTGAAAAAGGTATTGATTTTTTCAAAAAACTATACTATAATATATGCGTGGGAGAAAGTGGGGCTTTGTGTACCATTTTCCCAACTTTGTGTGGATCATTCCCCAAAAAGCATTTAAAAATGCAAATTTTCGAAAAGGAGGCAGCAAAATGGCGTTCTTAGGTTCATCCTCATATTCGATCGATACTAAAAAGCGTGTATTGATACCCGGCAAGTACCGCGAAGAGCTTGGCAATATTTTCTACGTTACCAGAAGCCTTGAAGGCTGCCTTACGATATACACAGAGGAAGAATGGGCAAAGTTCCAGAACGGTCTCAACCTTCTTCCCAGCACCACAGGAGTTGCGGCAAGAGAATACTTTATGTCGGTAGCTCAGAGATGCCAGCCTGACGCAAGCGGAAGAATCCTCCTTGAGGATCCCCTGCTCCAGCACGCGAAGGTTAATAAAAACGTCGTATTCGTCGGCGCAGGACACGTAATGAACATTTGGGCCGAGGAGCTTTGGTCCGCAAGAGAGGCCAACCGCGATCTGGACGGCATTCGTACACTTCTCCAGCAATTCGGACTTTAAGATATCTGCGGAAAGGACTATTGATCTACGATGAATAATTTCTCGCACACTTCGGTTCTCCTTTTCGAATGCATCGAGGCTCTTAACATTAGAGACGGCTTCACCTACGTGGATTGCACCACAGGCGGCGGCGGCCACTCACTTGAGATCGCCAAGCGCCTTGGTCCAAATTCAAGGCTTATCTGCTTTGACAGAGACAAGGATGCTATTTCAGCGGCAAGCGAGCGACTGAAGGATCATCTTGACAAGATTACCTTCATAAACGAAAACTTCTCAAGTCTTGAAAGAGTAATAAAGGAATACCGTATCGACAATCTCGGTGGCGTTCTTGCCGATCTCGGTTGCAGCAGCTATCAGTTTGACACACCCGAGAGAGGCTTCAGCTATATGCACGACGCAAGGCTGGATATGAGAATGGATACAGACTCTCCCCTATCCGCCTACGAGGTTGTAAACGAGTATTCGGAGAACGCATTAAAAAAATTAATTTATGAATACGGTGAGGAGAGATTCGCCCCCAGAATCGCCTCTGCTATATGTAAAAGACGCACAGAAAAACCAATAACCACCACACATGAGCTGACAGACATCATCAAGGGCGCTATACCGAGCGCGGCAAGAGCAGACGGCCCCCACCCTGCTAAGAGAACCTTCCAGGCCATCAGAATTGAGGTCAACGGAGAGCTTGACGCAATAAAGCCCTTGATTGAATCTGCAGCGGCGAGCCTTGTGCCCTCGGGCAGACTTGCAATAATCTCCTTCCACTCGCTGGAGGACAGAATAGTAAAGCAGGCTTACAAATCGCTGCTCGGCGGCTGTACCTGCCCCAAGGATTTTCCCGTCTGCGTATGCGGCAGGAAGCCTATAATAAAGGAAATAACCAAAAAACCGACCTTACCGTCAGAGGAAGAATTAGAAAATAATCCCCGTTCGAGAAGCGCAAAGCTTCGCATAGCGGAGAAGCTGTAAGAGGAGAGGAAAAAATGACACAGACAAACAATAGTTACGACAGACTTTATGAAAATATGAGACAGAGATTCACCGTTTCAAGCGATAATACCGATTACACTATCGGTGAATATATGCTTATGAGAGCGAGTGAAAAGAAAACCGAAAGCGCGCCCCTTCCCGTCGCTGTAAAGACCGCAGTAACAAAGAGCGAGATGGCTGTTACCAATATTGTTTCCTTTGTTGACGATAAGCTTACCATCAAGCAGGCTCCCGTGAAAGATAAGACTATAAGAGCATTCCCCTTCCGTGCATCAGCATCTGCTTTTCTTACTGCAAGCGTTGCCTGTGCATTCCTGCTCTCCTTTGCCCTTATCGGCGCGAGAACCCTCTCAAGTCCTGCCTCCGCAGCAAACGACACCGTCATTGAGCAATCTGAAGATACAGTCGTAAGCTACGTAGAGTCAATTAACGAATAATTAAGAAAAATCTCATATTTCCCCTTTGGGATAAATAAGATATAGCGATAGACCAAATGTCTGTCGCTATATTTTTTTATTTTGAGGATGGAAAATGAAGGGTCACGCAAAAAAGAAGACGGAAATGAGAGTAACGGCAATACTTTTGCTGTTTGCATTCTTTTCTTGTTATCTGCTTTTTAACATTTTCAGGCTTAGCTATTTAAATTATGACTATTACAATGGAAAAACCTATGATCAGGTAACCACTACCTCTCCCCTGCGGGCTGAGAGAGGAAGGATATACGACTCCAATATGACCGTTCTTGCGGAGAGCCTTACTACCTGGCGTATATTCGTTTCTACCCGTGATATACGAAACGCGCAAAAGAATACGGATATCGATTACTTTAAAGTTATAGCCGAGGGTCTATCGCCCATACTGTCGCTAAGCTCTGACAGTCTTTACGAAAGAATGAAGAATTCTACCGTACTCGACGTAACAATCAAAAGGTCTGCAAGCGAGGAAGAATATATAAGGACGATCGAATTTGCAAGAGAGGCTTCCATAGAAGATCTTATTCAGACCGAGGCCTCAACTTCGAGGTATTATCCCGAAGGAACGCTCTGCGCCCACACTCTGGGATTTACAGGAAGCGATAACCAAGGGCTTTACGGACTTGAATACTACTATGACGATATTCTCTCGGGCACCGACGGATACTACGTTTACGCCAAGGATGCCGGAGGCAAAACTCTTGATACTGAATATTCTGATTACTTCCCTGCCGAGGATGGCTACAGCATCGTAACCACCATAGACTCCTATATACAATCGGAGCTTGAAGCAGTCATTGAATGCGCAAGAATAAATCACGATGCAGAGAACAGAGTAACAGGCATCGTGATGGACACGAATACCGGGGCAATTCTTGCTATGGCAACCACCTCACCCTTTGACCCCAACGATCCCTTTGAGCTTGACGATCTGTCAAAGGAGAAGCTTGCAGGCTCGGGATACTTAGTTGGCACGGACGAATACAACGCCTACAAGAACGAGCTGTTGCAGATAATGTGGTCAAACAAGGCAGTAAGCGAGACCTACGAGCCCGGCTCCACGTTCAAGATCGTTACGGTTTCGGCAGCCCTCGACCTCGGCGTTGCGACCCCACAGAGCACCTATTCCTGCAAGGGATATTATCAGATCGGCGGCTGGAGGATCAGATGCCACAAAACCACAGGGCACGGCTCGGGATTCAGCCTTGCTTACGGACTTCAGATGTCCTGCAACCCTTGTATGATGGTGCTGTCGCAGAGCATCGGAGCAAGCAACTTTTACGAATACGTAAAAAATTTCGGTTACTTTGAAAAAAGCGGAATAGACCTGCCGAGCGAGGCGTCAACCATATTTCATAAGGAGGAAAACATCGGAAGCACCGAGCTTGCAACCGCATCATTCGGTCAGCGATTTAAGGTATCGATAATAAACCACCTTACCGCGATCTCAGCGGTTGCCAACGGCGGTGAGCTTGTAACGCCTTATCTGGTTCAGCGGATTATCGACTCCGAGGGTAAGATCATATCAGAGCACGATACAAGCTCACCGC
>SVTZ01000024.1 GCA_015063525.1 Oscillospiraceae bacterium | reverse complement strand
GAGTCGCAGTATTATGTCGCTGTGGCGGAAAAAACCAAGGAGGAACATAAAATGTTCGAAATCACAATCAAGCAGTTGCTTGAAGCAGGCGTTCACTTCGGTCACCCTACCAAGAAGTGGAACCCCAAGATGGCAGAGTACATCTTCACCCAGAGAAACGGTATTCACATCGTTGACCTTCAGAAGACCGTTAAGAAGTTTGAGGAGGCTTACAACTACGTTTCCGAGATCGCACAGGCTGGCGGTACCGTTCTTTTCGTTGGTACCAAGAAGCAGGCTGCTGAGACCATCAAGGAAGAGGCTCAGAGATGCGGTCAGTACTACGTAAACGTTCGTTGGCCCGGCGGTATGCTTACCAACTTCAAGACCATTCGCCGTTCTATCAAGAGACTTAAGGATCTTGAGAAGATGCAGGCGGACGGCACCTTCGATCTTCTTCCTAAGAAGGAAGTTGCTAAGAAGCTTAAGGAGATCGAGGATCTTGAGAAGTCTTACGGCGGTATCAAGGATATGGAGACCCTTCCTTCCTGCGTATTCATCGTAGACACCCGCAAGGAGCGCAACGCTGTCCTTGAGGCAAAGAAGCTTGGTATTCCCGTAGTTGCAATCGTTGACACCAACTGTGATCCCGACGATGCAGACTGCATCATTCCCGGTAACGACGACGCTATCCGCGCTATCAAGCTTATTGCAGGCGCGCTTGCAAACGCAGTTATCGAAGCTCACGGCGGCGTTCAGGAAGAGCCCGCTGCAGAGGCTGAGGCAGTAGAAGAGGCTGCTGAGTAATTTTAGATTTTAAAATTAAGGAGAATACAAAAATGGCATTTACCGCTAAAGACGTTGCTGAACTCAGAAAGCAGACCGGCTGTGGTATGATGGACTGCAAGAAGGCTCTCGTTGAGTCTGACGGCGACTTTGAGGCTGCAGTAAAGTACCTTCGCGAGAAGGGTATGGCTGCTACCGCTAAGAAGGCTGACCGTATCGCTGCAGAGGGTCTTGTTGATATCATGACCATCGGCAATACCACCGCAATCGTTGAGGTTAACTCCGAGACCGACTTCGTTGCTAAGAACGCAACCTTCCAGGAGTTCGTTAAGGAAATTCTTAAGACCATTATCGCTAACAAGCCCGCTGACGTTGATGCACTTCTCGCATCCGACTACGTTGGTGGCGGCAAGGTTTCCGAGGCTCTCGCTGAGCAGATCTACAAGATCGGTGAGAAGCTTTCCATTCGTCGCTTCCAGATCGTAGAGGGCGTTGTTTCCTCTTACATCCACGGTATGGGTGCTACCGGCGTTATCGTTTCCTTCGAGACCGACCTTGCTGATAAGGATGGCTTTAAGGAGTGCGCTAAGAACGTTGCTCTCCAGACCGCTGCTATGGAAGTTAAGTATCTTGATAAGGAGTCCGTTCCCGCTTCTGTTCTTGCTGAGGAGGAGGCAATCCTCATCAACCAGATGAAGGAAGATCCCAAGATGGCTAACAAGCCTGAGGCTGTTCTCGCTAACATCGTTAAGGGCAGACTTGGTAAGTTCTATGAGAACAACTGCCTTCTTGAGCAGGCTTACGTTAAGGATGACTCTATGTCCGTTGCTAAGTACGTTGCATCTGTTGCAAAGGAGCTTGGCGGCTCTATTAAGGTTACCGGCTATGTTCGTTTCGACAAGGGTGCCGGTATCGAGAAGAGAGAAGAGGATTACGGCGCAGAGATCGCAAAGATGATCAATGGTTAATTCTTATTAATAACATAAAACACCGTCTCCTACGAGGCGGTGTTTTTTTGATTTTCAACAAGTATGCCACATCTGTCATAAGAAGAAAGGCGCAACGATCGTTGCGCCTTTAATATTATCTCATAAGGAAATAACTGAGTATGTATATAAGGATAATAAGGGGCAGTGCCATAATTCCGATAAGAAGTGCGGTGGTGATTTTATCCCATATCTTTTTCCATTTTGCGGTCTTGAAGAAGGAGATGCCTTCTTCATTTTCGGCAACGTATTCCTTTACTTTCTCTTTCTTGTCAGTAACGGGAATTTCCTCCTCAGCGGGAGCAGACGCTGCCTCCTCAACGGGAGCAACCTCGATCTCGGGTTCTGCCTGAGTAGCTTCCTCCGCGACTGCTTCTGCGACTGCAACTTCCTCGGTCTCCTCCGCAACTATATCCTCGACGTTATTTTCGACGGAGGCTTCCTCTGCGCTGACCTCTTCGATAGTTTCGGCGCTTTCGCTAACTATTTCTTCGTTTTCAAGTAATTTGTTTTCCATAATTTCCTCCGCATAGCAAAATTGTAAAAATCTTTTAATTTTACTGAGATTTCAGTTCTTTCTAATTTTAGCATAAAAACAACGTCAAGTCAAGACAAATTAGTAATTTACGCTTGAAAAAGCACCTAAGTTATGCTAAAATTGAATTAATAAACACCAAGGCGGCTGAAAAATGAGAAAAAATACCAAAACAGCAGTAGAAATTGAGCGTAAATACGTTATAAAAATGCCAGACGAAGCACAGCTGCGTACGCAAGAGGATTATACAAGCAGCAGTATTCTTCAAATATATCTGCCGGGTGGACAGGGAGAGACTCATCGTATTCGCCGCCGCAGCTATCCTGATAAAACTATTTGCACCGAAACCAGAAAGATCCGCATAGATAAAATGTCCTCCACCGAAATCGAAGGAGAGATCACCGAAGAAAGCTTCAACGCCCTCTCCGCCGCGCCTCTCGAAGGAACAATTCCGATTGAAAAGACCCGCCACACATTCACCTATCTTGGACAGCTTTTTGAAATCGACGTTTACCCTCAGTGGAAAAACACCGCCATTATGGAAACCGAGCTTGAAAAACGTGAAGCCGAGGCAAAAATTCCTTCCTTTATAGAAATAGTGCGCGAGGTAACCGGCGATAAGTCCTATTCCAACGCCTCGATGTCCAAAAACTTTCCCGAGGAAGACAAATAGAAAACGCAGTCGAAATCGACTGCGTGTTTTGTCATTTATGATACTTTTTACCAGCAAGGATGGTAAACGACCTATATAATGCCTCGAAAAGCACCACTCGCATCAGCTGATGAGGGAAGGTAAGTGCGGAGACCGAAAGTCTGACGTCACATTCGCGCTTAACCCTTTCGGAAAGTCCGTGAGATGAGCCGATAATCAGGGCGATTTTGCCGCTTCCGTCAGCCATTCTGCCGATAAGTCCTGCAAGGGTAACCGAGTCGTACTGCTTTCCCTCAACACAAAGGGCAATTTTTCCCGCGCCCTTTGGTATAGCCGAGATGATCTTGTCCGCCTCGGATTCAAGAGCGCGCCTTATTTCAGCCGCATCGTCCTCGTCTTGAATTTTTTCTTCCTTTATATTAATTTCATCAACTCTTGCATATTGCGAGAGCCTTTTTTTATATTCGGCTACGGCGTCCTTAAGGTAGCTTTCCTTCAGCGTGCCAACCGAAATAACAGTAATATTTGCCATTATCTTATCCTCGAAAGCCTTGCAAGACCTGATCTCAACCCTTCTATAAGCCCGTCAATATCTTCTTTTGTATTTCTGTGGGAAAGGCTGATTCTGACCGAGCTGTCTGCCTCGCCCTCGCTTCTGCCAAATGCGGTAAGAGCTGATGAAAGATGGCCGCCGTTAGACGAGCAGGCCGAGCCGCTGGAAACGTAAATTCCAAGAGAGGAAAGATAGTGCAGCATAGTCTCACTTTTGATTTTTGGTAAGGTTATGTTTACAATATGCGGTGAATTTTCCTTTGGATGAGTAATAGAAACCTCGGTAAGCTCGCTTTCTATTCTTTCGATAAGATAGCTGCGAAGCTCGCAGAGCAGGGAATATCTTTCGCGAAGAGCCGCGCTTCCTATACGCACCGCCTCACCGAATGCGGCAATTCCCGGCACGTTTTCAGTGCCTGAGCGCATTCCGCCCTCCTGTCCTCCTCCGAGTGTCAGAGGAGCAAGTCCCTTAGACCTTATAACAGACTCGTCCACCACAAGCGCGCCGACACCCTTCGGGCCCTCGATCTTGTGGGAGGAAATTGTTATCAAATCCGCGCCGCACTTTGCTTTTGTGAAGGGAATCTTCAGATAACTCTGTGTTGCATCAACGTGCAGAAGCGCCTCGGGCGATCTTGCCTTCATCATTTTTGCCACCGCCGACGTGTCATAAAGCGCGCCGGTCTCGTTGTTTACCATCATCATACTTACGAGAATTACGTCCTTTGTAAGCTCTTTTTCAAGAGCCGCCATATCTATCTCGCCGCCAACCGTGGGAATTCTTGCAACGGTGAAGCCCAAATTCGTTAGCATCTCAAGAGGTGCATCGACCGAGGCATGCTCGCCCATCGTAGTGATGATCTTTCCGCCCTTTTTGTATCTTTCCTTAGCAAATGCGCGGCCGATTATGGCAAGATTGTTAGCCTCAGTACCCGAGGCGGTGAAGATCACGCTTGCTCCCTTTGCCGAAAGCGATGCACATATCTCAGCTCTTGCAGTATTAAGTATTTTCTCCGATTCAAAGCCAAGAGCGTGAAGCGATGAGGGGTTGCCGTAGCATTCTCGTGATACCTCAATATATTTCTCAAGCGCCTCGTCGCATATTCTTGTCGTCGCGCTGTTGTCAAGATAGATCCGTCTCATTAAAATCTCACCTTTTCAAGTATGATTTTTATCTCATCAATATGCTCGTTATACTCTCCCTCGAGCGCTGTGTAGGTGAATACGTAGCCGTTAAGATTGTCAACGCCCATCATCTGATATACGCAGTATACTTTTCCGTTGAAGGTGTATTTGTATTCGTAGAGGATGATTCTGTTTTTCTCAAGATCGCCGAAGGTAAGACCCTCGTTCTTCTCGGGAAGAACGTCAAACTTCCAGTTCTTGTAGATCTCTCCATCCGGGTCAATTTCGGTGGCAATCTCGATCTTTACGTCGGTAAAATCGGTAGCAAAGTCAGAAAGCTCGTCCTTTCTCAGCTTGAGGTAGTCGATAATGCCCACGCCTGTCTGCGTCGCCTTTGAGAGCGAGAGGTTTGCGCCATCCGAGATCTTTGCCTTTACAAAACCGCTTGAGTAGACGACCTTATAATCATCGGGCAGGTAAAGCGAAAAGCCTGCAATCGTGCTGTCGGACACGAGATTATAGCCGTCGGCATCCTTTTCGTACGTGGTCTCTTCACCTACTCCTGATTTTTCGATAAATTTAAAATTATCAATAGCCAGTTGTACCGCGTCAAGATACTGACGGTAGGTTGAGCTCTCGTCGGCTGGGTCACCGAAGGAGGTGTAGGTGAATATGTAGAATCTCTCGCCGTGGGTAAGAAGTATCTGCATGCAAACCACGTCGTACTCTTGATATTTGTAGGTGTAAATGTATTTGTAAGCATCTCCGTTTGCGTTACCGAAGGTGCAGGCAGAATCTCTGAGGGTTACGTTCAGGCTGCTTTTGATATTGTCGGTAAAATCGCCGAGACTCTTCTCGAAATATTCGGGGATCGTGCCGATCGGCATCTCAGCCTCAACAAAGCTGATTGAGGTGCTGTTTACGGCTGATACCTTTGCTGCCCAAACGTCTCCCGAGTTGATTATCGCCCAGTTTTCGGGAGCGTAGAAGACAAATCCCTCGCTCTCGTTGTTTATACATACCTGAAGGCCGTCGGGCGCCTCATCTGCTTCGCTGGTGCAGCCAAAAAGTGAAAGCGTCATAGCAGCTATAACAAGCATCAAAATCAACGTTTTTTTCATTTTTTGTAAACTCCTATTTGTATTTTTTGCTATTTTCGTGTGCTTTTAAAACATAATCCTTGAATTTGTCTCCGCGTTTTGCGTAGCTTGAGTAGGCGTCGTAGCTTGTCGATGCCGGAGACAGAAGCAAAAGTCCCGTGTCTCTCGCAAGCTCCCGTCCAAGCATTACTGCACTCTTAAGGTCGGGCGAGATATAACATTTTGTCACGCCGTTTATAGCGGAAAATATCTCCTCGGCATTTTCACCTGTGATTATAGCCGCCCTCGCGTGTTTACGAAGGACGGGAGCAAGCGTCCGATAGTCAAGTCCCTTGCTTCTTCCGCCAAGGATAACTACGGACTCTCTATCAAGAGAGAGAAGCGTTTGCTCGGTCCTTGAAGGGCTCGTATCGATGGATGAGTCGATATAATCAACCCCCTCCGCGCTGAAAAACAGCTCGCACCGATGGGGTAACCCGTTAAAGTTGCTCGCCATACGAACAACACTGCTTCTATCAACGTAACCGTCGGTCATAGCGATAGCCATCATAAGGTTTTGTAGATTGTGCCTCTCATTTTTGCGTATCTTGCATAACGGTATCAGCCTTTCGCCGTTTCGGCAGAGATAGCCATTCTCAGTAGTCATATATATTTCGGCTTTGTAGGCAGCCTTTAAATCAGCAAAGCGCTTTTGAACGCTCACAATTCCGTACGCGCCTTTAATATCACCGCAGTTGTCGCAAATTACAAATTTTTCAGCGTTTTTTATAAGAGATATCTTTGTTTCCTTATATTCATCAAGGCTTTCGTGCCAGTCGAGATGATTTGGCGTAATATTGGTAAGACAGGCTCTTTTTGACCTCGGACTTGCATACCGAAGCATAAAGCTCGACGCCTCCAAGGCGAAAATGTCCGCATCATCTTTAAGACGCGCGACCATCGGCTCGCCTATGTTTCCGATTGACCTTGCCTTGTGCCCTCCCGCCTTCAGCAGAGCCTCCACCATAGCGGTTGTGGTGCTTTTTCCGTCAGAGCCGGTTACTGCGAAAATCTGCTGTTCGTTTTTCTCTAGGAAAAGCTCAGCGTCAGAGGTGAAAATAACTCCGCGTGCCTTTGCATCTCTGAGCTCGTCTCTTTCACGCCGTACCGAAGGCGAGAAAATAAGCACGTCCTCGTCGATATCACGACAGGAGTCCTTGCCTTCGTAAATGCCTTCAAGCATTATATTTGGGGGAATCAGCGTTCTGTCGATTATCTTGTCGGATCTCAGCGTAACCGAACACCCTTCAAGCGGTAGGCAGGAGAGCAGGGAAGCGTTTGATCTTCCAAGTCCGAAAAAACCCACCTTGCATCCTTTCTTGATTTTCTCAAAAACAAGATCTCTCACAATATTACTCCACTATATATTATAATTATTTTTCCTCTGACAGTCAAGTGAAAGAGACAAAGTTTAATAAAATCTTTAAACCTTAACGCTATAATATGCAAAATTACCACTTTGGGGTAAAAGCACTTGAAAAATAGATGCGTTGGTGATATAATAAATAAGCAAAGGGAGATTAGATTATGAAATTATTTATAACATCGATTTTAATAATGCTATTAACTATTGCCTTTACTGCTTGCTCCGCAGATAACAACGACGGCCAATCGGATGTTCCGAGTGGTGATCCTTCCACTCACACGCACACGCCCGCAGAGGCGGTGAGGGAAAATGAAATTCACGCCACCTGCTTTGCGGACGGCAGTTATGATAGCGTGATATATTGCTCGACCTGCACAGAGGAGCTTTCAAGAGAACCGGTGACGGTTGAGACTGTAGGTCACACACCTTCTGAGGCGGTAATGGAAAACGAGATTTCTCCAACCTGCCACGCTTCCGGAAGCTACGACAAGGTAACCCGTTGCGCTGCCTGCGGTCTTGAGATGTTAAGAGAACAAGTAATTACCGGAGTTATCGATCATATCCCCGCCGAAGCCGTAATGGAAAATGTTGTGCCGCCCGTTTGTAAAACAGATGGAAGCTGTGATATGGTATTAAAATGCTCTATGTGCGGCATCGAGCTTTCAAAAACCGAGAGCATAGTTCCCGCGGTGGGTCATGAATGGATCGGAGGCAAGTGCAAAAATTGCGGTATTGCTTTCTCTGTGGAGGAAAGCCTTGAGTTCACCCTCAGCGATGACGGAACATATTACATAATCACGGGAATCGGCACCTTCTATGGTACGGAGCTGATTATTCCCTCTAAATATAAGGGACTTCCCGTTAAGGAAATAGGCAATTACGCATTTGAGAATTGTACTTTCGTTAAAAGAGCCGTTATTCCTGCATCAATAACAAAACTGGGATACGGCGCAGCGCAGGGATGCACAGGTCTTGAGAAGCTTATCATTGAGGACAGAAAGGGATGGTCGCTTTACGACGGTCAGGAAGATCCTAAAATCTTTCCGATCCCTGCTCTCCTTTTGATTAACACGAATTATTATTTTGATCTTCTCATAGACGGAGACCAATTCGCGCTTGTTAAAGATTAAGGCTAATAAAAAACTCCCCGATTGGGGAGTTTTTTATACTGACCGAGCTTGTAAGCCGGGTTCTGTACACCTTGCGATGCAGCCGTCATCTATCTTCACTATGCGTTACCGCATAGTTCAAGCCTGTAAGGCTCTGCCACCATGAAAAGGGCGGGCAGCCCCGCAGTATTTCACCGCAAATCAAGGTGTTGCATCGGATAGGGTTTACAGCAAATCTATGTTACCATAGAAGTGGGTGAGCTCTTACCTCGCCTTTCCATCCTTACCCGAGATGCTTTTGACGGCACGGAACACGCGAACTATCTCCGCGTTAATCGCTTTTTCCCACCTTGACATAGGTAACTATGCCTGGCGGTGTGAATAAACCGATTTCCGCACTCGTCAAAAACACCTCGGGCGGTTTATTTCTGTTGCACTTTCCCGGGAGTCGCCTCCGGCGGACGTTATCCGTTATCCTGCCCTGTGATGCCCGGACTTTCCTCGCCGTAATAGCTTTCGCCAACATACGGCGCGACAGCCCCACTCGGTCAATAAAGTATTATACTAAATTTTTAAATGTTTGTCAAGTCTTAAATGCTTCTCGCTTTTGAGCAAGTGAAATAAATTATCTGCCTTTCCTTGCTGAACTCGCGGAGGAGCTTTAGTGCCGCGTCGATCTTCTTGTCGTCAAAGGCGGTGAAGGGATCGTCAAGAATAATAAACGGTTTTTCCTTTTCGTAAAGCGAGTCTACGAGCGCAAGCCTTGACGCAAGGTTAAAGAGATCTCTCGTGCCGCGGCTGTAAGCCTCAAGGCTTCTTGTTGACGCGCCCTCTTGCTTGGTTATACCGAAATCGGTGTTCATCTCAAAGCTCTCGCCCGAAATACCGCCGATAATCTCGGCATATTTTAAGAAGCCGGCCATGGTCTTACCAAGATATCTTGCGGTCATATTGTCCTTTGCAAGGTTGATGTACTTTCTTGTAAGAATAACGGTGTTGTAGTTATCCTTATGCTTCTCCAGAGTGTCCTCGAGCTCGGCTCTTCGCATATAAAGCTCGTCCCGTGAGTCAAGCTCCTCGATGCAGGAGTTGTAAAGTCTTTCCGCAAGAGTATATTCGCGATTTAGATTGGCCACCAGCTCATCGTTCGCTCTTATTTTACCGTCGATGGTCTCGATGTCCAACATAGCCCGTCTTTGGTCGCTCTGCCCGAGGCTGTGCTGATTTTCAAGGCTTGCCATCTCGTCACGCTTCGCAACGATAAGGGCGGTAAGCCTTTCGTATTCGGTAAGCGCACTACGAAGCTCGGTAAAGGGATCGGGGGTACGTGTCCTGTATTTTTTGACAAAAAGGTCGCTTTCTGCCTGTAGCTTCTCCGCACGATCAAGTCTTGCGGTGCGGTCGCCTCTCATATATCTTTCGGCAACCGAAAGCTCGGCGTATCGCTCGTATTCCTTGATGATCTCCTCCGCGGCCCCGATAGGCTCTCTGCCGTAATGCTCGGGGAATATGCTGATAAGCGAGCTTACTACCTTCATAAGCTCCTCGCTCTTATCCTCGTTTTCGTATTGGTTTATCACAGCTAAAAGCTCGCTCATATCCGCAAGCCTTGCCGCCGCCTCCTCGTCACTCTGAACGCTGACTCCCGAAACCGAGAGGAAGAAATCGTCGATTTTCTTCTTTTTCTCATTTTTTGCCTTGCTTTTACAAGCCGCCTCGATTATCGCCGTAACGATAATTCCCACAAGTCCAACGGCTGTTAGTATAAGCTCAAGAATTATGCCGATGATGCAAAGTACCACAAAGGGAATATAGGCGAAAATGCCGAGAGACATCTTACGCTTGTCCTTGGCAAGAAGGCATTCAATACCTCCTATCTCTTCCTCAGCGGGCACTCGTCCGCTGAAAATCCTCTTCGCCTTGTTAAGACGGGGATCGGCTTCCTTGTGCTTCGTATTTTTCAGAGCCTCGCAGGCCGATCTGGACGCCTCGATCTGTGCGCGGTCAACCTTGCCGTCGTATTTTGCCGCAAGGGCTTTAAACTCGCGCATCTCGGGCATATCGGTGGCGCTGTTTATAAGATTTTTTGCCTCGGTAGCCTTATAGCTTGCCTCGTCAATGTCGGAAAACGTAGGGATCTCCGTGCCGAATATTTCGCTGACGATAGTTCTTCTCTTGATCGCGTCCTCAAGCTCTGCCTTCATCATAGCGTAACGCTTCTCGTGGTTCTGCTCGGCTGCACGTATTGTTGCGGCCTCTCTCTGCTTTAGCAGAGACTTACCATCAGCTCTTGCCGCCTCAATTTTGCGAGCAATATCCTTCATTTTGCTATGCTCGTTTTCGAGTGCCTTTTCGGTCTCACCGAGAGAGTTAAGCCTTCTTGTAAGCTCGTCTATCCTTGCCTGAACCTCGGACAGCTCGCCTGAGCCGCCCTTCTTGTGGTAGAACTTTCTGCGGTTTTCAAGCACCTTCATAGCCTCGTCCATACCGCCGATATCTCCGTCACAGCCTACCAGGTCGGAGAGCTTTGCGGATATGGATTTGTTGTCGCTCTTAGGTGTCAGCGCGCGCTCGGAGAGGAATACCGTCCTCTCAAATCCATCGGCGTCAATGCCGAACAGAGCCTCGCCTATCGCCTCGGGGAAATCACCCGAAGCTCGGCCTGTCGACGTGTCGTAAAGCGTGAAGCTGTCCTCTGATGCCTTAGCACCGAAGCTTCGCTCTATACGGTAGGTCTTTTCTCCTGCAGAGAAGGTAAGACTTCCGCCGCAGGCTCCGCCCTGCCAGGGGAGATACCGCTTTCTGTCGTTCTCGTCAAGGCTTATTTTTTTGGTGTCTCCTATGCCGTATAGCATAGCCTTTATGAAGGCCGCAAGGGTAGTCTTTCCGCTTCCGTTATCCTCCTTAATACAGTTGAGGCCGTCCTTGAAGCTGAATTTCTGCTTGCTTATTCTGCCGAAATTTTCAATATAACATTCTATAAGCTTCATTTCGTCCTCCTTAGTCAAATAATTCCTCGCCCATCAGCGCGTTGATGCCGCAGGCGATGATCTTTTCTCTCGTATCCTCGTCAAGGCTTTCGTCTGCGCTGACGGTTCTGATAAACTCGCCCTTAAGAGACCTGTCGAGCTTGTAATCCTCAGGGTTTATTGCAATTTTGGAGGAGTCTTTTATTTCGAAATAATAGAATCGGTCGGCAAAATCACGCATAAGCGAGTCGGTGTCCTTCCAAAGGGTGGGGAAATACCTTCCGCAAAGCTCGAGCCTTACAATGTCGTTCATAGATATTCCGCGAAGAACTCTCTCCGCGCGCTCACCGATCTCTGCCGTACGAACCGCGCCGCTAAGGTCTAGAGGAATTATATGAAGCCGTCTTCTTGCAAAGCTGCGGAAGCTGTATTTTATTCTTCCTCCGCCTGTCTCGAGAACAACGTATCCTTTATCGCCGGTTTCGTCAAAGCCGCGACCTTCAGGAGTACCGCAGTATACCGCAACTCCTCGCCCGTCGATAGCCTCGGCGGTGTGGGTGTGATAATGACCCAGCGCAAGGTAGTCGATATTTTTACCCGCCGCATCGCGAAGTCCCACTGTCTCGGGCGCAGAGCTTCGCTCGCGAAGCTGGCCGTGAAGAAGGACTATATTCTGCGTATCTGCGGGAAGGTCGAGACTGTCGAACATTCCCTCGTGTATCTCGCTTCGTCCTGCAATTGTAAGTCCTGCTGCCGAATAGTAGGTCCATTCCTTGCCGAAGGTCTTGAGGTTGTCGGGGAGAGTCCGTCCCGCGGTAAGAAAGGCATCGCCCTCGTGGTTGCCCTGAAGATAGAAAAAGACGATACCGCCTGCCCCCTCAATAATGTCAAGAGCCGTGTCCATAGCCTTCCTTGAGATTCTCTCGCTGTCGAACAGGTCTCCCGAGATGAGTATTGCTCCCACTCCGAGAGCCTTTGCCTCCTCGACCATTCGTCCGAAGCCGGAAAGCAGCTCACGCCTTCTCTCCCGAACCTTGTCCGAGGGAAGCCTTGACGTCAGGGGTGAATCAAGATGTATATCCGATGTATGTATAATTCTCATTGTTTCCTCCGTTACTGTTCTGTGATTTTTGCGCTCGAGCGATATTCGCTCGGCGGAATTCCGTACTTTGCTGAAAAGACCTTTGAAAAGTAAGACTGATCGGAAAAACCTGTAGCCTCGGCAATTTCGCTTATGGTCATCTTACCCTCGTAAAGCAACCCCTTCGCCAAATCAAGCTTCGTCTCGGTAATGTATGAGTTAACGGTTACGCCGTATTGCTTTTTAAAGGTGGTTAGAAGTGTGGACTTCGAGCATTTCAGCGCGTCGCAAATATCGCTTATAAGTATTCTTTTGTCCAAATTGTCGGATATATATTCTTTGGCAAGCTCGGCGACGGTAGGCTTTGCGCTGTTCATCGCATTGGACATTGTCAGATAGTGAGCGCATATAGTCATTATTTTTATGTACGAGCTTGCTGTGTCGGGGTCTACTATTTTTATTAAATCCGACGGCACGTTAGCTCTTCCCGCCGTCTTCTCGCTTAAAAGCTCTGCTGCCCTTTCGGCCGCCTCGCGGCTGTCGGCTACCTGACCCATCATTAAAAAACCGGTCAGAGTACCGAGGTGGTATAGCGGACTTACCGCGCCGGAAAGACCGTAGCGGCATTTGTAAGAATGCGTTCCCTTACTATTCAGGGCCTTGGTACACGCAATTTTGTCGCATTCAATACATCTCGAATGCTCGAGGTCGATTTTATTTACTGCAGTACAGAAGGGCGAGCCTTCTATTGGAAATGCGGCGATCTCCTCAAAATCAGTGCCGTGAAGAGACATTCTAAAGCCCGTTATCTTATATAGCTCTGAAAGTACCGAGGTTATCTCTTGTTTATTCATAAAAACTCCAAATTTGTAAAAAAGTCAAAATATCGTGCGATTTTACAAAAATATTATACTATTTTCCCTTGAATTTGTCAATAGGTTAAAGTATAATATTGGTAAATGATATAAAATAAAATATTCAGGGATGTCTATGAATTATTGTATTGGCGTTGATCTTGGCGGGACCAATATTTCCGCCGGTATTGTTGATCTTGATACCAAGCAGATCGTAAAAAAAGCAAGTATAAAAACCAACGCGCCGCGTTCCTGCGAGGATATATCAAAGGATATAGTAGATCTTTGTAAGCGCATTTGCTCGCAGGCGGGACTTTCGATTAAATCTATGAAATGGATAGGCGTTGCCTCTCCCGGAATAGTAAAGTCGGGAGTGGTTACCAGCGCCAGCAATCTGGGCTGGAAGAACGCGAGGCTGGCTGATACCATAAGCAGACTTTCGGGCGTTGATTCCTTTACGGCAAACGATGCAAATGCAGCGGCTTACGCTGAGGCTATATGGGGTGTCGGCAAGGATTCGGACTCTCTGGTTGCTATAACAATCGGTACCGGTGTTGGCGGCGGAGTCGTCCTTAACGGCAAGATTTGGGAGGGCATTAACGGCTTTGCGGCTGAGATCGGTCATATCGTGGTGGATATCGAGGGCAGAGCCTGTCCCTGCGGTAAGCGCGGATGCCTTGAGGCATATTCTTCCGCTACTGCCATTATTTCGGAGAGCCGCAGGTTTATGAAGCTTTATCCCGAGAGTATAATGTGGGATATGTGCGACGGAGATATTAACCGTGTAAACGGTGCAACCGCATTCAAAGCTAAGACGAAGGGGGATGTGGCAGCCTCTCTTGTTATCGATGATTTCACCAAGTATCTTGCTATGGGTGTGTCCAATGTTGTCAACATTTTCCAGCCTGACATAGTATGTATTGGCGGAGGTGTTTCCGCCGAGAGCGAGCACTTTATAGATTCGCTTAGAACTAACGTAGAGCGCCTTTCTTTTGGCGTAAAGGGTAAAAGAACACGTGTTGAGATTGCCCATTTTCTTAATGATGCCGGTATTATAGGCGGAGCACTGCTCGGCTTTCAGGGAGGAATATATGTATAATCTTGATAATGCAATTTTTGAGTTTTGTGCCACGGGAAATGTAGTTTTAGACGAGCCGTACGGTAACGGGCATATAAACATGACCCGCCACATAATACTTGATAATAATGGCAAAAAAACCGAATACATACTTCAGAGAATAAATAAAAACGTCTTTAAAGATCCGGAGTCACTTATGGAGAATTACGTCGGAGTCACCGAGTTCCTTCGTAAAAAAGTGATTGCCGCAGGCGGCGATCCCGACAGAGAGGCTATTCGCGTTATCAAGGCTAAGGACGGTAAGAATTTCTATATTGACAACGACGGCGAATATTGGCGGCTTATTCTTTTTATAGTTGACAATATTTGCTATGAAAGGGTAGAGAGGCCGGAGCAATTTTACGAGAGCGCGGTTGCTTTTGGTAAATTCCAGCGTCTGCTCGCCGACTATCCAGCAAAGACTCTTCACGAGACTATCAAGAATTTCCATAATACTCCCGACAGATTTAGACAGCTTTGCGAGGCGGCAGAGGCCGATGTATGCGGGAGACGAAGCGAGGTCGAGGCCGAGCTTGCCTTCGTTACGGAGAGGGAAGAATTTGCAGGCACTCTTGAGCGCGCCCATAAGGATGGCATTTTGCCTCTTAAGGTCACTCACAACGACACTAAGCTAAATAACGTTCTTTTCGACAAGGACAGCGGAAAGCCAATCTGCGTTATTGATCTTGACACCATTATGCCGGGATATTCGGTAAACGATTTTGGTGATTCCATTCGCTTCGGGGCAACGACCGCGGCAGAGGACGAGGCCGATCTCTCTAAGGTTAATTTCGACCTTTCGCTCTACGAGCTATATGTCAAGGGCTTTATTGAGGGCGCGGGCGACGGTCTAACCGATGGTGAAAAGAAGCTTTTGCCAACCGCCGCTATTATGATGACCTTTGAGTGCGGAATGCGCTTCTTGACCGACTACCTGAACGGCGATACCTATTTCCGAACCTCACGTCCCGGTCAGAACCTTGACAGGGCAAGAAATCAGTTCAAGCTCGTCTCGGATATGGAGCAAAAATTACCCGAAATGGAGCAGATTGTAAATAAATATTGTCATTTTTAAAGCAAATACAAGGAGAAAACAAGAAATGATTAAAATTATTTGCGGTAAAACCGAAGTAGAAGCCAGCCTCGCGGCGGCAAATGTGATGGCAGACGTTGTTAAGGCAAAGCCTAACGCTGTGCTCGGACTTGCTACAGGCTCGTCGCCTATCAATATGTACAAAGAGCTGGCGAGAATGTGTAAGGCGGGCGAGATATCTTTCAAGGATGTAAGAAGCGTCAATCTTGATGAGTACGTAGGCCTCTCTCCCGACCATGATCAGAGCTACGCTTACTTTATGAACGAGAACCTTTTCCGTCATATTGACATTGATAAGGCTAATACAAATCTTCCGAGTGGCCTTGCATCCGATCCCGAGGCAGAGTGCAGAAGATACGATGCTGTAATCGAGTCTATGGGTGGCGTTGATATTCAGCTTCTCGGCATAGGTAACAACGGACATATCGGCTTTAACGAGCCCGATACCTATTTTCCCAAGACTACAAGCCTTGTGGAGCTTACCGATAGCACTATCGATGCCAACTCTCGCTTCTTTGCGTCCCGTGATCTCGTTCCCACGAAAGCTATTTCTATGGGCATAGGTCAGATTATGAAGGCTAACAAGATTCTTCTCGTTGCCTTTGGCAAGGGTAAGGCAGAGATCCTTGAAAAGTCGTTCTTCGGCCCTGTAACACCCGCCGTTCCCGCATCGATATTGCAGTTCTTCAAGGGTGAGGTGGTAGTTTGTGCCGATGAGGCGGCTCTCTCGGTAATAAAGGAAAAGCACCCCGAGGCGCTTGCGTAAGCATTGCCTTTTTATTAAATAAATAGGGCGTCCGATCTGGTCGGACGCCCTTTTTCGCGACTTTTTTTAAAGTAGAGAGAGAAGCCTTTTTATTTTGCTGAAATATTTATAACTCTTATTGACAATTAGAAAATATATGATATAATTATTCTGAAGATATATGTAAACTTTAAAAAAAGGAATAATAAATGTACTATATTACACTTGATTTAGAGTGGAATCAGGCCTATGCGCAAAAGGCTTTGGCTGTGCAGAGAAGGCTTGCCTGCCGTCTGCGCGGAGAGGTCATTCAGATCGGCGCTGTAAAGATGGATAGCAAGATGAATATCTGCGGCTCCTATCAGATAATCGTGAAGCCTCAGCACTTCAAGAAGCTCCACAGACACGTCAGTGAGCTTACCGGCATAACCCAGGAGCAGATGGATATGGGAACACCCCTTCCCGATGCGGCAGAGCGCTTCAAAAAATGGTGCGGCAAGGACTTTTGTTTCCTTACCTGGGGTCCTGACGACATTCCTATGCTGAAGGAGAACTTCAACGTTCACGACATTCCCTCAGTTTGGCTTGACAAGGTATATGACCTGCAGGTGATCTTTAACCGCCAGACCGATGACTCGGCGAAGCAGCGCTCACTAGAGTATGCCATGGACTATTTCGGACTTGAGCAGCATCTGCCCGCCCACGATGCGTTGAACGATGCGTATTTCACCGCCCTGGTGGCGAAAAAGCTTGACGTACCCGAGGGAGTAAAAACCTATTCCGACGTCCGCGGCGAATTCCTTGAGGATTTGGTGATCGGTGATGCTGATGCAGGCGACGACGGCTACGTTACTATTTCCGAAATGCTTGAGGACGGTATTAATAAAACTCCCCTTTGTCCTATTTGCAAAAAGGAGATGCGCGAGGAGGATAAGCTCCTTCATTCCAAGGGTCAGAAATACACCCTTCACTTTGTTTGTAAGAAGCACGGCGATATGCTTCTCTCCTTGAAATTACACAGAAACTTTAACGATACCTGGCGCGCAAGACGCACGGTCAGATACGCCGACGAGGCAGCTCTTACCGAATACCGTGAGGGTATTGAGAGGGCAAATGTCAAGCGCAAGACTACGAGGCGCAGAAGGCACAGGCCGACCCACCGCCAAGCTAAAGAAACAGCCAAGAGCTGATAAAAAAAGAACCGCAGTCCGACCGAGAGCGAGTCGTGAAAACAGCGGTTCTTTTTTTTATTTAATTTTTACTTTTCCGTTTTCTTATCTGCAATTCGGAACAGCACTGCCGCGCCGAGACAAACTACGGTAACCACCGCAAAGGATATCCAATCAACCTCGCTAAGTCCCGAGAGAATAAAGTCGCCGGTCTCCTCGTCCTGAAGCTTCGAGAAGATAAGCACGGTGTCAACTATCACCGCCGCAAATACCGCGAGGCCGGATAGCAGCTTCATAAGAGCGATATTGCTGTCGCCCGAAATTTTCTTTGCCCTTGTGGGAGTTTCCTTTGAAAAGTCGATAGCCGAGCAAATGTAATAAACTGCCGCGCAAAGCACTATCGTCTCGGGAATCATATAAGTTGCGTTGTATCCGATTGAGTAGGCAAGCACCGCGCCGTCGGGAAGCTCAAAGGCAGCCCAAGCGGTAAAGCCCGAAACCACGTGGCAAAGGTATCTTACTACAGAGGCAATAAGCGCACCGGTCATCATCGCTGAAGGGTAGCTCATTTTTTTCTTAAAGAAGCCAACAACGCCGAATGCCGAGTAGGCAACAACGTAGTCGAGGAGCGCGAGAACTATTATCGAATACCAGGTAACAAGAGGTAGATAAGAGAAGTTCTCAAGACCGAGAAGCAGCTGGATCACCGACGCGGTAAGAGCTGCGCCCATACCGTACTTCGGTCCGTGACGGTATGCGTAGATAAGAATTGGAAGCATCTGCGCGAAGGTTACCGATCCGCCGTAGGGCATATCGATAAGCTTTAGCATTGCCAGCACTGTGGAGAGGGCGATCATAATGCCCGCTTCGCAAAGTGCAAGTGCGTTTTTCTTCATTTTATTATCCTCCTTGGTCGGCCAAATGAAGTAAGGCCGAAAAAATACCGCGCAGGATATAGCATCCGCGCGGTAGACTAAGGCAATAGTGTCCGTATCCATTCTCCCTACGCCGGCATTATCCGTATCAGGTTAAAGGGTTTGGCAAAAGCCATCTCAGCAGAACGCACCCCTGATGTATATTCTGTTCGGTTCATTTAAATTATATCACTATGTATTTAAATTGTCAATACGTTTTTAGTAAATCGTATTATTGTCTTGTTTTATCTTTTTATTGTTTCGGATTATATGGCCCACGCTTTGCGCCTTTCTGCAAGAAAAGAGTCGATTGTATCTATAGAAAGCTTATCCCCAAGCTTGTCGTACTTTATAAAAAGGTCTGCAAGAAAATCCAGTTGCTCATAACCCCACTCTCGCTCGTCTTTATTCCAATCACAATGCTTTACGGCGTATCGGAAAAGATAGTCCTTTGCCTCGTCGTACAGTCTTATATAGTCGGAATGCAGAAGCAACTCACTATGCTCTCTCAAAGCGTAGAATATGTGCCTGATAAAGTAATAGTTACTTGATGGTTTATGGATAAGCTCCGCCGACGCTTCTATTGGGATTGCTGTTTTTTTACTCATTTTCTTGTCCTTTCGATAACTTCTGTGGTGACATTGTCTACAAAATCAAAAAGTGCGGCAACCGAAGTCGCCGCACCGAAAAACGCAAACTCCGATTGTCGCGAAACAAACTAAGTTAGATCCGGTGAAACCGTAAAACTACCTGCTGGAATTTGCATTTTTACCAAATTCATAAGTAGTTTTACCTAAAAAAGGGTATAGTACACCCTAAATAGCAAAATACCGGATCACAAAAATATTTAGTTTGTTTCGCAAGGGTATTATATCATATAAAACAGTGAATGTCAATTAAAAATATTTAAAAATCAAATTCACCATAAAATCAAAAAGTGCGGCAACCGAAGTCGCCGCACCGAAAAACGCAAACTCCGATTGTCGCGAAACAAACTTAATATATCATAAGGTTACCCTCTTGACACACTAACCATTGGAATTTGCATTTTTACCAAAGCCTATAGTTAGTATGCCAAAAAAAGGTATAATACATCCATAAAGGGTAGCATACCGATTATAAAATATTAAGTTTGTTTCGCAAGGGTATTATATCATATAAAACAGTGAATGTCAATTAAAAATATTTAAAAATCAAATTCACCATAAAATCAAAAAGTGCGGCAACCGAAGCTGCCGCACCGAAAAACGCAAACTCCGATTGTCGCGAAACAAATCGAAATAGAAGAGGGAAAAATCCCTTATATCCTACCTAGTGGAATTTGCGCTTTTACCAAATTCGTACTAGGTAGGATATGCAAAAAAAGGTATAGTATCCCTTAAAGAGAAAATATCCCCAATTCATTTTATTCGATTCGTTTCGCAAGGGTATTATATCATATAAAACAGTGAATGTCAATTAATAATATTTAAAAATCAAATTGTTTTGCTCAATTTTCATTGTTAAAATTCGAGTTTGCACACTTGAATGCAAACTTCTGTGTAAAAAGATAGAGCGCAGACAAAACGCCTGCGCCCACCCGTTATTTTTAAGCTTTTAATTTATAAACTCTGTTTTTGTTTTCACCCTTCACAATAAGGATGTCATCCTCGATCATCTTACTCAAAACGGCTCTTGTTCTTGAGTTGCTAATGCCAATAAGGTCAGAAAGCTCGGAACACTTGGCAGAAACATTTTCGGTAAGATATGCTACAATAGCTTCTCTATACGCAACTGTTTTTGTCGCTCGTTTTTTATCGCTTGATTTTATCGCTTGTTTTTTATCGCTTGCTTTTCCCAAAGTAAGCGACAAAGTGATTCTATCAGGTTCAAAGCTCTCGTTAATAATGGGAGCAGACCAACCTTGCTTCTTCCAAACGCTGAAAATGTTGGGGATACCGCTACCTGCACGCTCACCTACGTCAATGAGGTTAAACAT
>SVTZ01000110.1 GCA_015063525.1 Oscillospiraceae bacterium | reverse complement strand
CCTCATCGGTGTTTACGTATGCGGTCTCGGCGATCATCGTCTTCTTGCCGTAGGTATCGGCGATCTGATTGAGCACAGCCGCAAGATTCTCAAGAGTACCGTGCCAGAAGGGATAGTAGGAGGAAGCAAATACGTCGTAATCTACCTGCTGAGAAGCGAGATAGTAGCCGTAATTCTTATAATTGGTAACCTTCTCGGGGTTAGCAAAGTGAATTGCGATAAGAGCGTTGGGGCAAACCTCACGGGTAGCCTTACAGCCCGAGCGCATAAGAGTGGTAATGTCCACCCAGCCCTTGAAGCCGCACATATAACCGTTGGTCTCGTTACCGATCTGCACCATACCGACGTCAACGCCTGCATCAACGAGCTTCTGAAGGCTCTCCTTGGTATAGTTGTAAAGAGCCTCGCTCATCTGGGTAACGTCCATTCCCTTCCAAGCCTTGGGAACCATCTGCTTTGCAGGGTCAGCCCAGAAGTCGGAGTAGTGGAAGTTGACGAGGAGCTTCATGCCGTACTTGGTGGCACGCTTACCAATCTCGATGGCATTGTTGATATCGCAGTTTCCACCGCCGTAGCCGTTTCCGTCCTTATCAAAGGGATCGTTCCAGACTCTTACACGAATATAGTTTATACCGTTGGCAGAAAGGATCTCGTAAACGTCCTTCTCGCTGCCGTCATAATCATAATACTTAACGCCGCTTGCCTCAAGAGAAGGAACCGCAGAGGCGTCCATACCCATAATAAAGCCCTCGGGAAGGTTCTCAACCTTCTTAACGTAGAGGGTATCCGACTTGACGTTCAGAACGTCGGGGTTAAGGTCGGGAATAGGCCCGTCCTCGGGATCATCATCGGGCTTCTCGTCGGGCTTCTCGTCGCCACCCTCGGTGCCGGGAGTTTCGTCGTCAATATCCGTGTCATCCTTTTTGAAAAGCTGACAGGAGAAAAGTGTGGAGATCGCCATTACGATTACGAGCATAAGGCAGATCAAGCGCTGAATGTTTTTCATTTTATTTCTCCGTTCTGCCGCACAGGCGGCTTAAATGTGGGTTTTCGCAACATATATTTTAACATTTTCACACGCGATTTTCAATCTCTCATTCTACACAAATTTACAATCTTAATTTTGTTGATTATTCCCATAGCGGCGCTATTTTTTCTCCAATATTTTCGGAATTATTCATTCGGTTTTTTGCGGTAATTTGATCATTTTCCTAGCTTTTTGACAACTATAATTTACATATCAGTCTGTTTTTTACTGTGAAGCACATTTTTTAAAGAACGGTTTTTTGCAGAAAATATTTTTACCCGATACACAAAAAATGTTTCTCCGGCTTTTCGGCATAATTATTATAAATTCTACATTATTGTGCATAATACCTAAATTGTTAACAAAAATTTCAATTAATTTTAGGCGTATAATTTGAAGGTTTTCTGTTGATTTTAATTTTTATTTATGATAAAATATATTTGCACGAATATGTACTCTTTTCCGACGCCCAAAAAAGGCGTCCTCCACTCCGTTTGTTCCCGAGTCTGCGTGACGTCACCGGCCGCCGTGCCAGAGGTTTTTGATAAATGATTTACGATCTGCAAAAGGCAGACGTCTGGAAGCGTGCTTCAGCCGCCCTTCTCGACTTTATTCTCGCTCTTATTATCGCCGTCGGAGCGATATTTCTTCTCTCATACGTAACAGGTCTCAACTCTCACTTTGAGAGCTACGAGGCTATTATGGATTCCTACGAGGAAAAGCACGGTGTTGATTTCGATGCCGTTGCCGACAGTGAGGCATTCAACGCCCTCCCAAAGGACCAGCAGGACAAGCTTAACGAGGCATTCGCCGACTTTGCCGCCGATGAGGACGCTAACTTCCACTACAATCTTGTCGTTCAGCTAATCATTGTTAATTTCACCATCGGTATTCTCATTTCGGTTGCCGTAATAGAGTTCCTTATTCCTATGTTGCTCAAAAACGGACAGACCGTCGGTAAAAAGGTCTTCGGCATTGGCGTTATGCGTGTTGACGGCGTAAGGGTAAACGGTCAGATAATGTTTATCCGCGCTATTCTCGGCAAATATACCATCGAGACCATGATCCCCTTTATGATGCTGCTCTGGATATTCCTCGGCAAGGCGGGCTTCCTCAGTCTTATGATAATCGCCCTCGTGCTTATCGGAAACATCGCCATGATGCTTGCCACCAGAACGAACTCGGCAATACACGATATGCTTGCAAACACCGTTACGGTGGATATGGCAAGCCAGATGATCTTCGACACCCCCGAGGCACTCCTCGAGTACAAGCAGCGTATACACGCTGAGTCGGTCGAAAGAGCAGAATACAGATAATTTTTGGCTTAAATCCCATTTGGGTTGCAATATTATTTTTTCTTAACAGAAAGGAAGATATATGAAAGTCGAATTGCAAAATCTCACCAAAATCTTCCCCAGTAGGAGCAAGAAGGCAGGCGAAGAGGTAATCGCAGTAAACGATTTCACCTTCACCATTCCCGACGGCAAGCTCGTCGGTCTCCTTGGTCCGTCCGGCTGCGGTAAGTCCACTACTCTTTATATGATCAGTGGTCTTCAGAAGCCCTCTGGCGGAAAAATCCTCTTCGGCGAGGATGACGTTACCGATCTGCCTGCGGAGAGCCGTGGCGTTGGACTTGTGTTCCAGAACTACGCACTCTACCCCCACATGACGGT
>SVTZ01000023.1 GCA_015063525.1 Oscillospiraceae bacterium | reverse complement strand
CGTCACTGGCTGCGTCTGACGTGGGAGATGGTGATCGCCCCACTGCGTCGCGCCAAGCATGAGGCGATGAAGAGAGCGGCCGAGAAAAAGGCCGCCCTCTCGGACGGAGTCAGTGGATGACGCCCGAGCAGGTGACCATCCAACTGACGGCGCACGAGCATGAGATCGGGAGTCTGAAGCACCGTACCAAGCGAGTGGAGAGTCAGGTCGAGGCGATCAACAAGCTGACGGCATCGGTTGAGAGTCTTGCGCTCAGCGTACAGCAAATGCTGCGGGAGCAGAAAGAACAAGGCTCGCGCCTGCTGCGCTTGGAGTGCCGTCCCGCCAACGAGGTACGGAGCATGCGTCGCGAGGTGATCAAAGCATTTGTCAGCGCTCTTGCGGGAGCACTGATCACACTGCTTATACATAAGATCTGAAGCCGAGAACGCATATCAGCGTTCAAAAAATCAGGGGCTGTCGCAAAATTGCGGCAGCCCCGTCGTTTATGATACGGATATGTAATTACGAATACTTATCCTGAATAGCCTCAACGATCTTCTCGATCTTGGTGGTCATGACACTTTCCTTTGTCTCATAGCTGGAGGTGAAGGAATCAGACTTCGTATCAACAAGAGTACGGAGCAACTGACCTGCCTCCAGGATGTACTGATAACCGGGGTCATAGGACAGCGTGGAGATAACCAGATCCAAGGTAACCGCGGACTCTTCGTCACGGCTGACGATACCCTGCAGGTTGATATCATAGTACGCGGGGGTCAGCGTGTTCTTGGAAGCAGCGCCGAGAGAATCCAGAGCGTAGCTGGTCAGCGTCTCCTCCGTGTTGGTCGTCGGAATAACGATAACGGCAGCAACGTTGGGGTTGACGGTGTGATGGTAGGACTCCTGATACTCGTCATACAAAGGCATGGGCATGATACCGAAGTCGCTCTCGCTGGCACGCATGTCCTCAGCGGAGTGCAGCTCACCATAGTAGAACAGAGCCTGGTCAGCCATGAACATGGTCCAAGCGATCTCCTCCGTCTTGCCGACAGCAGACCAGCTATAGGACAACTCCTCATCATACAGCAGATCGGAAGCCATATCCAGAACGTTGATCGCCTCCTCACAGTTGAGCGTCATCTCGGGAATACCGTCAACGATCTCAGCAAAAGGAACGCCGGCGCCGATCTCCATCGCGCAGATAACGTCGGAGAAGTAGACCAGACCGTAGCGGTCGTTTTCATCCCACTTATCGTTAGCATCCAGATCCAGGGAAACGTTCTCAGCCATCTCAACCAGCGTCTCGATGGTCCACTCCTTGGTATCGATCAGAGCGTAGGGGTCTTCCTCACCGATCTTGCCGAAATGGTATTTCAGATCGTCGGTTTCGCCGTTCGTGTTGTACTCGTTGACCGCCTCGCGCATTTCCATTAAGGGAATGTGGTAGAACAGCAGGCTCTTGACCTCCCCTGCGCCAAGATTGGAGTTGTGGGTGTTGAGAGTGTTTATAGTTTCCTCATACCATTCGATCTGGTCTTCGTGAATGTTGTCGTATATCCACTTGATGCCCAGGGGATCCTCGTCGGTGTATGCATTTGTGTCAACGATGATGAAGGCACGTGTGATAACGTCCTCTGTGTTTTTAAGATAAATGTAGTGATTGCACTCGCCGTACAATCCCTCGGGTCCACGGTCAAAGAGGCAATATTTATGGTTTTCGCTTTCGTACATTTCCGCCACTTGGGCTCTCGTGTAGAAGTTATATGCTTCGGAATCGTGGTTGCCGAAGGAAACCGTCCAGTATACTCCGAGATTTTCCATAAGGTGGGCAAACATCTCGTGGGCAAAACGGTTGTTCAGCGTGCCGATCCAGGGAACAGGGAAGGAGATGTCTCCCGTTACGATAACAAGGTCGGGCTTTTCGGCTGTGATCATTGCCGCAACGGCGTTAATAGCCTTCTTGTCCTCGGTTACCGAGAGAAATCCGCCGCCGATATGTACGTCGGTTATCTGCATAACCTTAAATTCGCCGTCGGTTACGAAGTATGGCGCACCGTTTTCGTCAAATGCGGGCTTCAGCTGGTTTTCGTATTCGACAGCACCGAAGGTGTCGATGTACTCGTGCATAGCTCGCTCGTTGATCCTGTTTGCCACAGCAAGACCTCCGAATATGACAACAAGCGCCCAAATAACAAAAAATAGACCCTTTAGAAACCTTTTCATAATTTGCCTCCTTTGGAGTTTTGTGCTTTAATTATATCATAACGGACAAAATATTGCAACAAATAAAAAAGTTTTCGTTTTTTTGAAAAATGTATTGACAAATACAAAAATATTTGATATAATAGTCAGCGTCACGAGGAAATATCCTTGTGGTGATGCTGCTATGGCTCAGCTGGTAGAGCACATCCTTGGTAAGGATGAGGTCCCCGGTCCGAATCCGGGTAGCAGCTCCAGACAACCCCAGAGTTAACACTCTGGGGCTTTGGTTTTTTATAGGCTTTTGAAGCCTTCAGTGATAAGTGCATTTCATTCTGAGGGGGAATAGCGTTTTAGTAAAAGCTCTTCTACCACCTGCTTGATTTCTCCGGTCAAAACCAGATAACCCTCGTGGGTAAGGTGGCTGCCGTCGCTTGTGTACTCGGCGTAAATTTCGTTTGTCTCCATATCGAGCAGGGGAGTGTAAGCGTCTACAAACTCTAAGCCGTATTTATAGGCCAAAGACTTGATCTTAACGTTGTTAAAAGCGGCAATCTCAATATTCCTGCCCCAATTTCCGCCCATTGGCGTGAGCGAAATAAGCACAATGTCGCTCTCCGGAAGATTTTCATTCATCTTGAATTAATATGGCGTAGGCAAGCAGTGACTTTCAAAAAACTCGGTAGTTTTTTCAAAACCGAATTCCATAATCTCAAAAATGTGCTTTTCGTCGCCGCCCGGCAGGTGAAATTCCCGGTCATAAGAGCCCAATGTGGTTACAGGCTCAAGTATGCAGGAAAGAAAAAGCCCTTTTTCCATTTTCTTTTCATTTACCTGATATGTGGTACATTGAGTAAAAACATCAATGCTTTCCTCATCTCCTGTAAAGTAGTTCACGTCTGCAAGCTCAAGGTTGTAAACCACGTCATCCGCGTAATGGAAAGAGCAGGTATAGCTTACCGTTACAATTTTTCCTTCAACCATATTGTAAAAGTGCTTTTCAAACGTAAGCTGATAATAGTCGTCGGCATTATCCCTGTATATCTTTGTAAGTCTTACAAAGGTTTCGGCCTCTGCGTCCTTGTTGTAATATATATTAAACATTTGACCGTGCTGAGCAAGGTTTCCGTCAGGATAATAGGAATTGTTCTCCTCGCCTATTTCAGCAAGAAGCGCGTCAAGCTTTTCCCAATCGTAGGATTTTATTTTGCTACCCGGTGACAGCAGCGACACCATTACAACTGACGTCAGAAGTGCAGCCGCTAAAATACAAAGAAGTACAACCGCCGCGGAAAGCTTGTGTATTTTTTTGTTTTTCGTAACAGAAATCGCCTCGATCTCATTATTCAAAGGCAGATCCTCGATTGTAATCCCGAAATAGTCAAGCAAAGCCTGATATGAGCTTTCGTTAGGCAGGCCGAGACCGTTTTCCCACTTAGCTATGGCGCTTCGGCTGACATATATTGCGCTTGCAAGCTTCTGCTGTGAAATTTGTTTTTCTTGACGAAGCTTTTTTAATCTGTCCTTAAATTCCATAGTAATCTTCCGTAGATTTTTATTTTATAGTAAAATTATAGCACAAGCCGAGGGAAAAGTCTATAATTTGGTTGTTACTTTTGATTTTTTTGTGTGTTACTTTTGTTGATAAATATCAAAGTTTATTTGTGTGTGTCAGAAAAAGGTGAGTTTTCTTAACCAATATATTTCTTTTTTCAAAAAAACTATTGACAAAGCTTTAATAATTTGATAAAATATACAGGCTAATATTTGGAGCATTAGCTCAGTTGGTTAGAGCTACCGGCTCATAACCGGTCGGTCCAAGGTTCGAGTCCTTGATGCTCCACCAACAAAAAGAGGTCAGCCCTTGCGGTTGACCTCTTTTTGTTTTGGTTGCGCATTGTGGTCCTCGACCTTGCTCTTTGGCTGCGCCAAAGATTCGGGCAAGATTTAGGTTATTTTATCCAAGTCGCAGACTTGGTATATCGTCTCGATTTTGCGAGTATCTCATCGCCGAATATGCATATTATCGCGCTTAAGCGTGCATTCCTTCTGCGACTTGATAATATGCAAAAGCAATCCGACCCATATTCACCAGCTTAGATGAGCGAATGGATTCGAATTGTTTTTTTATTATTTATCTAATATTTTTTTGTAACCGGTGCCAAATTTTACGCACTTGCTCACTCTTGATAGCGTAGCTGAGGAAATGCCTGTTTGTTTGACAATTTGCTCGTAAGTAACACCGTCAAGTAAAAGCTCGGCGGCGTGTAACCTCTGCGCCATTGCTTCAATTTCTTTATATGTGCAAAGATCCTCAAAAAGATCCTTACAGTCCTCTTTATTCTGGATTAAAGGGATTATCTCATAGAGCTTTTCAATTTCGTTTTTTTTATCAGTAGCCACTTTATTCACCGTTTTCATTTGTTATTGATGAGAGGAAATTTTTAAGCTTTTGCGACTTTGGATTATCGAAAATCTCGCTTGGAGTACCCATCTCTTCAATGATGCCATCAGCCATAAATACTACCATGTCGGAAATGCTTTTTGCAAAAGACATTTCGTGCGTCACGATAATCATAGTTCTGTCTTTGCTCTTAAGCGACCGTATTGCCTTAAGCACCTCGCCTGTCAGCTCGGGGTCAAGCGCGGAGGTGGGTTCGTCAAAGCAAAGAAGCGCGGGGTTGAGCGCGAGCGCTCGCGCAATGGCTACTCGCTGTTGTTGCCCTCCTGACAGCTGATGTGGGTACGCATTTATTTTACTATCTAACCCTACATTTGTCAAGAGTTCTTTACCTTTTTCCAGAATATTTATTTTGTAATCGTCTTTTGTCGGCTGAGTACTGCCGAAGTAGAATTCGGTCACACCCTTATAGATTTCTGCATTACCTCTTTTTTGCGCTTTCTTAGAAAGGCTTTCTTTTATTAAAAGCTCGGGAGGAAGACACACGTTTTGCAAAACAGAGTAATGGGGAAACAGGTTGAACGTTTGAAAAACCAAGCCTATTTTTAACTGCTTTTTTCGCTTTTCATCCTCGCTCGTTTTTGCTATGCTGCCTGAAAACATAACTTCGCCGTCTAACAAGAATTCCCCTTGGTCAACGCTTTCCAGTAAATTAAGACATCTTAAAAGGGTGGTTTTGCCCGAGCCTGATGACCCGATAATAGAAACGATCTCACCCTTATTAACCGTTAAATTAACATCCTTTAACACGGATAAATCACCAAAGCATTTATTCAAGCCTATTATTTCTAAAAATGCCATATCACACCTTGTAATAATCTAGTTTTTTTTCTAAGTATCCAAATAACAGAGTCAATATACCGACGAAAATTAAGTAGAATGCTCCGGCGTAGAATAAAGGCCAAATAAGCGCCTTGCTGGCAAAAATGTCGGCTATTCTTATAATTTCGATAACGCCGATTACTCTTGCGAGGGCGGTATCCTTCACAAGAGTGATGACCTCGTTGGAGATTGGCGGGAGTATTCTTTTGATCACTTGCATAAGAACGATATTTTTGAATATTTGACTTTTTGTAAGTCCCAAAACCTGCCCCGCTTCAAATTGACCTTTTGGTATACTTTCTATACCGCCGCGGAAAATTTCCGAAAAGTAACAAGCGTAGTTTATAACGAATGCGATAACCGCCGCTATAAACGCGCCGCCGTTATCTATGCCGTATTTGAAATACAATAGATTATCTATTTTTCCAAACACGTTTATACCCGTTTCAGATAAAAGTCCGGGTAAATAGTAAACGATAAACAGTTGCAGCATCAGCGGTACGCCTCGTATAATCCAAACAAAGGTCTTGCTTGTCGCCTTTAAGGGCTTGAATTTACTCATTGAGCAAAAGGATATCAAAAGTCCAAGCGGCATAGACAACACTAAAGTTAAAAGAAATAATAAACAGGTTATCACAAAGCCTTCTAACAGACTTTGCGTAACGGTGATAAAGGTCATATTATGCTCCTATCCGTTATTTTCCGTAATCGGTGATAATAGAATTTTGCAAACCGTATTTGGTTGCCAGCTCAACCAGATAACCGTCCTCGGCATACTTTACGAACAATTCGTTTATTTTGGAGGTCAGCTCGCTGCCCTTTTTAAAGCCTACTGCATAGTATTCGCCCGGAATTTCAATGCCCTCGTTTATAGCAAGCGAAGCGTAGTCGTCCTTACCTGCTACGGATTGAGCAAGCAATACGTCCACAACCGCAAAATCAGCCGTTCCCGCTTTAACGCTAAGCAAGGCATCCATTTGCGCGCTCACACCCTTTTTATTTACGTTTGCCGCTATGCCGTCAACGTAGGTTTGACCTGCGGAGCTGTTTTCGAACGCTACCGTTTTGCCTTCAAAGTCCGATATAGAGGTGATATCCTCATCGGTAGCCTTTCTGACTATGCACTGCGCGTTAGTCATATAATAATAAGAAAAATCCACCTTTTCGTTTCTTGCAACACCATCGTCGTCAGAGGTGTTCGCGGTAAAGCCGTTCCATATGCAATCGATGGTACCGCTGTTAAGCTCAGAATATCTATTGCTCCATTCGATAAGCTTAAATCTGACTTGATATCCCAGCTCGTCAAACATCTTGGTTGCAAGCTCGGTATCAAATCCGATAAGTGTTCCGTTTTCGTCCTCGTAATTCATTGGGGGATAATCGGTATATCCTATTGTTACGGTTTTGCTCGTGTTGTTGCACGAAGCTAAACACGTAGCGGATGTAATGATAAGTGTAATTGTAAGTAAAGCTGCTATAATTCGTTTCATTTTTATTCTCCCAACGTTTTTGCTTCAGCACTTTACTGTGCCAAAGTGATTGTGACACTATTATACTTTATCTAGATAAAGTTGTCAAGTACTTTTTTAATTTTTTTTTGAAAAAAAGTTGTTTATCGGTGTTGTCCGAAGTAAAATCGTTGTAAACTCCAGTATGGTAAAGAATTATTCTTCGTGCTCTTTCTATGATAGATGTAAAAATTTTATCAAAACATTTACTTTTTTAATAAAATATGCTAAAATGAAAATGTAAGCAAATTGAAAGGAAGGATAATCAATGAAAAAGAAAATAGGAAATGATTTAATCACCGCTGTTGCACTCATCGTTATCGGTGCTCTGTTTATTATCTACAAGAGTGAGATCATAAGCATTGCTATGAGCATTATCGGCGTTACGCTGATCGTTCTCGGTATCGTGGACGCAGTGCGGAAATTCGTCGTTTCAGGCGTGGTTAAGATCGTCTTTGGCGTGCTTGTGCTTGTAGCAGGCTGGCTTTTTATCACTCTCGCGCTATATATTCTCGGCGCATTCCTGCTTATCGCGGGCATTACCGAGCTTTACAAGCTTACGAAGGTGAAGATAAAGAAAATGTCGCTTCCTGTGGCAATGCATATCGCCCAGCCGATAATCTACATACTCGTTGCGATCTGCCTGTTCTTCAATCAGGGAGGCGCACTCTCGTGGGTGTTTACCGTGTCGGGAATATTCCTTATCATCGACGGCATTGTTGCGCTTATTGGTGCATTCGATAAAAAATAATATTTTACTCCCTGCTTAGGTGAACCGCATTCGCTTATGAGTGAAATGAAAATTTTTCTACCTTTATATTATAAAGACTTTAAATGCATAGCCGAGAGATGCCGTCATAGCTGCTGCGTCGGCTGGGAGATCGGTGTTGATATGGCTACCATTGAAAAGTACGAGAGTCTGCCCGATAGGGAGGATATTATTTGCCATATCAAAAACGGCGAGATTACCCTTTGCGAAGACGGCCGCTGTCCTTTTCTGCGCGGCGACGGGCTTTGCCGCATAATCGCCGAACACAGCGAGGCCTACACCTCCGAGATCTGCCGCGAGCATCCCCGCTTTTACCATAGGGTAGGGGAGCGTATTGAGGGCGGCATCGGAGCATCCTGTGAGGAAGCCGCAAGAATTATTCTTTCAAGCGACTCTTACGCCGATTTTTTATCGGCCGAGTGGTGTGGCG
Organism: Oscillospiraceae bacterium; assembly: GCA_015063525.1. GTDB lineage: Bacteria > Bacillota > Clostridia > Oscillospirales > CAG-272 > UBA1740. Next base: position 12,411 of record SVTZ01000023.1, on the reverse strand, counting down.
AGCCCGCTGAGGAAACCGACTTCGACACGCTCTCGCATAGAGATACAATATATTCACTTCTTCGAGATAGTACGCTTTCTTATGGTAAAAAGCTTTTGAAGATCAGAGAGATCTACCGCCTGACCGAGCCTATTCACGCCGCAGATGAGTGGAATACAGTGCTTCTCGGGCTTGAATATCTTCACGAACAGCACAGAGGCCTGTTTAGAGTTGGCAAAACTGACGGCCGCGCGAAGAATCAGACGTATTTTGAGCGATTTTTGGCTTATCTTGTGCTTCGCCACGTAAGCGTTGCAGAAAGCTACGACAACCTTCGCGCAAGGCTTAGCTTTTGCTTGCTTCTGACAAGTATTCTTGAAAGCTTTGTGGCGGAAAGGCAGCCAACCTTCGACGAGCTTACCGATTTTGTCCGCATCATCTCTGAGGAGATCGAATACTCCGAGGATAATACGGCATCGCTTATCTTTGAGATCGAGTGCGCTTTGTAAAATATATCGTGAAATATTGACATTTTATATCTGCAAATTTATAATAAAAACAAAGTAGCTTTTAAGGAGATGACCTATGAGAAATATTAATAAGATTATTTGGGGCGTTATTCTGCTTGCCGTGGGAGTGATCTTTGCATTGAACGCTCTAGGCGTTACAAATATCGACTTTTGGTTTCCCGGCTGGTGGACGCTCTTTATCATCATTCCCTGCGGAGTTGGCATTTTTACCGGGCGCGACAGGTGGGGTAACGTTTTCGGCCTTCTTGTGGGCGTATCTCTCCTGCTTTGGCAGCTTGATATTGTTGATTTGTCATTCCTCTGGAAGCTGATAGTTCCCGCGATAATTATAGTAATTGCCTTAAAGATGATAATTCGCGGCTTAGGACAAAAGGATTCTGAGAAAGTTATTGACATTTCGATAAACGCATCCTCCGGAACCGCCATATTTGGCGGCAAGGAGATGAATTTTGACGGTCAGGTATTTGAGGGATGCGAGCTTACAGCCATCTTTGGCGGTGTGGAATGCGATCTTAGCAGAGCGATAATCGAAAAGGATTGCGTAATAAAAGCAACCTCGATTTTCGGCGGAATTGACGTTATGATGCCCGACGGTGTCAATGTAAAGGTGAACTCTACAAACATTTTTGGTGGTACGGACGATGAATGCAACCGAAATCCCAATTCTTCGGTTACCGTATATGTAGAAGCAGTTTCAATCTTTGGAGGAGTTGATTTAAGATGACGAAAGACGCTAAGAAATTTTTAATATGTGTAGCTGCCGGCATCGCAGTCTTGGCGGTTATTGCTTTACTTGGATCTTTGTTCAGTTTTGGCACGGGTGTGGGTGAAAACAAAACCTATGAGGTAACCGGAGAGGTGAAATCGCTTGAGGTGGAAATCTGTGCTGCCGATTTCCGTATTGAGACGGGTGATGAATTTTCCGTAGAGTCAAATCTTAAAAATCTTACCTTTAGACAAACCGGAGACAGACTGATCCTGCGTGAAAAAAGCATCAACAAAACCTACAACGGCGCACAATTGACTATTTACATTCCCGAGGGAACGGTATTTACCCAGATTGATATTACCACCGGCGCGGGTAAATTCACCGCAGGAAGTCTCTCGGCAGAAACAATTGATTTCGAGTTTGGAGCAGGTGAGGTAAATATCGGCGAGCTTAACGCAACTCGTGAGGCTGACATCGAAGGCGGCGCAGGACAGATAACGATCGGCTCGGGAAGCCTTCGAGACCTAAGCCTTGATATGGGTGTGGGAGAGCTGGACCTTACCTCTAAGATCGTAGGAGAGGGAGAGCTTAATCTCGGTGTAGGTGACGTGCAGATAACTCTTATCGGCTCTCGCGAGGATTATACCGTAGAGCTTAACAAGGGCCTTGGCGAGCTTTGCCTTGACGGTGAAAATATATCCGGAGGAAGAACGATAGGAAACGGTCAAAACGATGTTGAGATAAACGGCGGCATCGGCTCTATTGATGTTTCTTTTAAATAAAACGTGGAGGCTTTCGCTTCTCGACGGGGACGGGTAGATATACCCGTCCTTTTTTGAATATTACATAAAGGGTCGAATTTTCTTGATACAAAGCACCAAATACCTAATTTTATAGCAAAAATCTAAAAGTCGATAATTATCCCCAAAAGCACCCCCAAAAAACTAAAAATACGGGGTAATTTTCGAAAAAACAGCCGAATTTTTTGCTGTTTTTTCAATTTTTAACGCAAATTCTCGAAAAAATACTCAAAATTTCAAATTATTTTATATTTTTTAACGTTTTTTCAAAACTTTTCTCCGTAAATAATTGTTTACGATATAATGCATATTTGGCAAAATATGTAAATATATTAATAATAAGTATATCGCAGTCAATAAAGCCCTCGAAATATATGCCGTAAAGGAAACACACCGAGCAAATTAAGGAGCCCGGGTTGGTTACAATGTCTCGATGACTTTTAATAACTTTTAAAAACGGACGGCTTCATGACAGAAAATTTTTTTAACAACTTTAGAAAAAATTCAAAAAATCCTTGACAAACCTATACTTGGTGTGTATAATGTTATAAGGAGTTAGCCTGTGCTAACCACCAAGTAAATTTATTTTTGGAGAAGACTATGAATCTCTTAAGGGCTGAGGAAGGAAAGGAATATATCGTTGAGCGCATTGAGACCGATGACGAAGAGCTTGACGCGTTCCTCTTTTCGCTCGGCTGTTACAGCGGCGAGCCTATCACTGTTATTGCAAGAAGGAGAAGCGGAATGACCGTTTCTATCAAGGACGGCAGATATAATATTGATAATGAGCTTGGCGAGGCGATAATCGTCAAATAAAAATAATCCTCGGATTATTTTTTTGCAGGCCGGTTAGCAGAGGCTAACCATAAAACGGTTTATTATTTTTCATACATAAAGGAGAAATTTTATGAGAATTGCTTTGGCGGGTAATCCCAACAGCGGTAAGACGACGATGTATAATGCGCTTACCGGCCGCAGCGAAAAGGTCGGCAACTGGGCGGGCGTTACGGTTGAGAGAAAGGAGCATCCTATAAAGAGAAGCTTTTATAAGGGTAGCGAGGAGCTTATTGCGGTTGACCTTCCCGGTGCGTATTCTATGTCTCCCTTCACATCGGAGGAGAGCATTACCTCGTCCTACGTAAGAAACGAGCGTCCCGACGCCATCGTTAATATCGTGGACTCGACAAATCTTAGCAGAAGCCTTTTCTTCACTACACAGCTTCTTGAGCTCGGTGTTCCCGTAGTAGTTGCTCTTAACAAGACCGACGCCAACGAGAAGAAGAATAATCACATAGACGCGGCAGCTCTTTCCTTAAAGCTTGGCTGTCCCGTAATCGAGACCACCTCCACCACCGGCGAGGGACTTGACAAGGTCGTTGCGGCGGCTGTCTCCGTTATCGGCAAGGATCAGAAGGCTCCTTATAATCAGGGAGATATTGACCTTACCGACAAGGCAAATGTAACCGAGGCTGACAGAAAGAGATTTGATTTCGTAAACGGCATCGTAAAGAAGGTTGAGACCAGAAAGGTTCTCACCAAGGATAAGAATTTCCAGGATAAGGTCGACGCGATCCTTACCAATAAATGGCTTGGAATTCCGATCTTCGCGGTCGTTATGTTCCTTGTGTTCTGGATCTCTCAGGTTGGTCCCGGCGTTTGGATCGCAGATCTTCTGGTCGGTTGGCTTGAGGCGGGTCAGGAGCTTGTTGCCGAGGCTATAAATTCCGATAGTATCTGGGCGTCTATTCTTATAGACGGTATTATCGGCGGATTTATCGCCGTTGTCGGCTTCCTTCCTCTCGTAATGGTAATGTATTTCCTTATTGCTCTTCTTGAGGATTGCGGATATATGGCGCGCGCCACCGTCGTTCTTGATCCTATTTTCAAGAAGGTCGGCCTTTCGGGCAAGTCGGTAATTCCCTTCGTTGTTGGAACCGGCTGTGCTATTCCCGGCGTTATGGCCTGCCGTACCATTCGTAACGAGCGTGAACGCAGAGCTACCGCAATGCTCACTCCCTTTATGCCCTGCGGCGCAAAGCTTCCTGTAATTTCGCTCTTTGCGGGCGCATTCTTCGGCGGTCACGCACTCGTCGGTGTTTCTATGTACTTTGTTGGTATTCTTCTTATTCTCGTTTGCGCCCTTCTTGTAAACAAGCTTACCGGACATAAGAACAGAAAATCCTTCTTCATCATCGAGCTTCCCGAGTACAAGGCTCCAAGCCTTCTTCGCGCGGCTCAGTCTATGTGCCAGCGCGGCTGGTCTTACATAGTTAAGGCGGGTACAATTATTCTCGTTTGTAACTTCGTAGTTCACGTAATGCAGAACTTTGGTTGGAATTTCCAGCCTGTTGAAAATGCTAACGAATCTATCCTTGCTACCATCGCAAATCCCTTCTCCTATATCTTTGCACCCATCGTCGGCGTGGTTGTATGGCAGCTTGCGGCTGCGGCTATCACCGGCTTTATCGCAAAGGAGAACGTTGTTGGAACCCTTGCGGTTTGCTTCTCTATCTCCAACCTCTTTGACCTTGACGAGCTCGCAGTTCTTGAGGGAAGCGAGAACGCGGTTGCGGCTGCCTTCGGTATCAGCGGTGTTGCAGCTCTTGCATACCTTATGTTTAACCTGTTCACGCCTCCTTGCTTTGCGGCAATTGGTGCGATGAACTCCGAGATCAAGAGCAAGAAGTGGCTCTTTGCAGGCATTGGACTTCAGTTCGGAGTTGGTTACTCGGTTGGTTTCCTCGTTTATTTCTTCGGCACGCTCTTCACCGGAGGCAGTCTCGGTCCTGTTTGGATGCCTATACTCGGCTGGGCAATCGTTGGAGTATTCGCGGCGGTTATTGCCGTTCTTATATCAAAGAAGAATAAAGAGCTTGCAGGAGAGTATTCTCTTGGCAAGTCCGAGAAGGTAAAGGTATAATATGCCGGGTGAGATTATTGCAATTATCGCGATCCTGCTTATAATAGGCGGTGCTGTAGCGTATATTATCAAAGCAAAGAAATCGGGTCAAAGGTGCATCGGTTGTCCCGATAGCAAGACCTGCTCCTCGGGCGGTTGCTCGGGTAATTGCTCCGGTTGTAACGGCTCTTGCGGCGGCAAGGTTGATTCTGAATGAAAAATTTGAGAGAGCGCAGTGGAAATCTGCGCTCTTTTTTTACTCTTAGGTACATATTTTTTGCCTTGACAACGCTTATAATATATGATACAATATTTTAAAATATTTCGGAGGTGACGGCAGCTTGAACAAGAAAGGTATTTTGCGTCTTTTGTCGATTTTGCTTTTCATAGCTCTACTTACGCCGTCGCTCAGCTCTTGCAGAAGGCTTAGGCAGAAGGAATATTACCTATATTTTGACACCGTTTCCATAATCAGCGATTACTCGAAGGGAAGCAAGGCAAGCTTTACCCGCGCGACGGAGGAGTTTGAAAAAAGGCTTGAGTATTTTCACAAGCTTTTTGATATTTATAACGAATATGACGGAATGAATAATATAGCCACCATTAATCGGCTTGCGGGAAAAGAGGCTGTGACGGTTGATTATGAGATAATTAACCTTATCGAGTTTTCGATTAAGATGCAGGATGCTACTAACGGAAACGTTAATATCGCAATGGGAAGCGTGCTTTCCATCTGGCATAAATACCGAGAGGCGGGTGTTGCAATACCCACTGCCGAGGAGCTTGCCTCTGCGGCAGAGCATACCGATATTAGCAAGATCGTAATTGACAAGGAAAATTCCACCGTCTACCTATCCGACCCCGAAATGTCGCTTGACGTAGGCGCAATTGCAAAGGGGTATGCTGCCGAGGTAATAGCAAGGAATCTTGAAGGCCTTGGCTATACCTCATATGTGCTTGATATTGGCGGAAATCTCCGTGCTATCGGAACAAAGCCTGACGGAAGCAGCTGGCGCACCGGCATTCAGAACCCCAATCCTTATTCCCCCGAGCCTTACGTTTATTATCTCGACGTTGCCGACACCTCGGTCGTTACCTCGGGAGATTATCAGCGGTTTTACACCGTAGACGGAAAGAGGTATCATCATATAATTAATAAGGACACCCTGATGCCTGCCGAGCATTTTTCTTCAGTAACCGTTTTGACAAAGGATTCGGGCGTTGCCGATGCTCTTTCCACCGCGCTTTTCAATATGGATCACGCCTCCGGTGTGGCGATGCTCTCTAAATTTGATGACGTATCGGTCGTCTGGGTAACCCGAGACGGAGAGGTTAAAACCTACGGACTTGGCAAATAAATAAAAAATAATACTTGAAATAATAGAGGTTTACTATGGAGAAATTGCTTAAACTGCTTGAAAATGACGCAACCCTTACACCTAAGGATCTTGCTCTTATGCTCTCGAAGGAGGAGGGCGATATCAAGGATATGATAAGACAGCTTGAGAAGGACGGGGTCATCCTCGGTTATCAGGCTGTGATCGATTGGGATAAGACCGAGAAGGAAACTGTTACCGCTTTAATCGAGGTAAAGGTTATGCCACAGCGCGACGACGGATTTGATAAGATCGCAAAAAAAATACAGAATTATCCCGAGATCAAGGGTCTTTACCTTATGTCGGGCGGCTTTGACTTTACCGTTCTTATCGAGGGCAGGACCATGAAGGAGGTTGCGTATTTCGTCGCGAGAAAGCTTGCTCCAATCGAGTACGTGACAGCAACCGCCACCCATTTTGTGCTTAAAACCTATAAATACAACGGCGTGATCTATAATTCGCCGAGAAAAGATCCCAGAGAGAACAGCTGCATATGATAGATCATAATTTTTTATTATCCGAAACGTTAAGGGATATCAAGCCGTCGGGGATCAGGAAATTCTTTGATCTTCTTGCAGATATGGGCGACGTTACCGCCCTTACGGTTGGTCAGCCCGATTTCGTTACTCCTTGGCATATCCGCGAGGCGGCAATACAGTCGCTTGAGCGCGGCCAGACCTATTATACCTCAAATTCTGGCCTTCCCGAGCTTCGCTCTGAGATTTGCGCCTATATGAAGCGTAGATTTGAGCTTGAATACGAGCCTTCAGAGGTGCTTGTAACCGTAGGCGGCAGCGAGGCTATTGATGTTTGCGTGCGTTCTCTCGTTAACCCGAGCGACGAGGTTATTATTCCAATGCCTTCCTTTGTCTGTTACGAGCCTATTACAAGAATGGCGGGTGCGGTGCCGGTAGTAATTAACACCAAGGCCGAGAATGGCTTTAAGCTGACGGCCGAGGAGCTGAAGGCTGCCGTCACTCCGAAAACCAGGCTTCTCGTTCTTCCATATCCGAATAATCCGACCGGCGCAATTCTTGAAAAGGATGAGCTTGAGGCTCTTGCAGATGTTCTCAGAGATACGAATATAGCCGTTCTCTCAGACGAAATTTACGCTGAGCTTACCTTTGGAAAGCGCCACGTATCTATAGCAAGCATCGAGGGAATGAAGGAACGCACGATAATTGCCTCCGGTTTCTCCAAGGCCTACGCTATGACCGGCTGGCGCCTTGGCTATATCTGCGGCCCGAAAATATGGGTCTCCCAGATGACTAAGCTGCATCAATACGCCATAATGTGCGCTCCCACGGCTTCGCAGTTTGCCGCAATAGAGGCTCTGCGTGAGGGTGACTCTGATATCGCTGAAATGTGTGCCGAGTACAATAGGCGCAGGGTGTATATCTTTGAGGGCCTGAAAAAGATCGGCCTTCCCGTGCAGATGCCCGAGGGCGCGTTTTATATTTATCCTTACATCGGCGGATACGGACTTTCCTCCGAGGAGTTTTGCGAGAGGCTTTTGCGAGAGGAAAAATGTGCCATCGTTCCCGGCACCGCTTTTGGTGAGTGCGGCGAGGGATATGCAAGAATTTCATATGCCTACTCGGTAAGGCATATTTCTGAGGCTCTTGAAAAAATCAAACGATTTGTTGATAAAATAAAATAAAGATAGCGGTTTTGCAAGTATTTGTTTGCAAAACCGCTTTGTTTTTTATAAGTACATTACTTTTTATTTATCTCAACGCCGAATATTTTAGCAAGAAGTCGGCGCAGAGCCTTTGGTGAATTCATCACTATTATTTTCATATTTTGATCCTTTCTTGGTGCTTTCCTTCCGCTATTTATTCTATGCGACATGACAAAAAAAGTTACTTATATCTCCTCGATGCGAAGGACGCATACAGTCATATCATCATTTGATTTTGAGTTCTTTATCGCTTCCTCGAGGATCTTTTCTGCGTATTCGTTGAGATCCTTTTTTGGGGGCTCTCCGAGCAGAAGCAGAAGCCAGGGCGCGTCGTCGCCGTCCTCGGCAATTCCGTCCGAGAGCATTATTACGTGATCGCCCGGCTTTATTTCAACCTTGATCCTCTCTGCGTCTATGCTGCTCATAAGTCCGATTGGTGCAGTGCGCGAGCGTATGCGGAATATCGATGATTCGCGCTTGACGAAGGATGGCGCGGCGCCGCTTTTGGTGAAGGCTCCGTTTCCGGTCAGTAGGTCAAGCTCGAAAAGGTCGACTGTTGCCGAGCATTCCTCACGCCTTGCTCTTATGGCGCGGTTCAGTATGTGCAGGGCTGTCTCCTTTACTGCGCCGATCTCCGCTGCCGATTTCATAAACCTAGCCACAAGCTCGGAGGTTTCCCTTGCCATCCTTCCGCTTCCCATTCCGTCGGAAATAATCGTATAGAGCATATCGTCACTCGTCTCAAAGACCGAGGCGGTGTCGCCTGAAATTTCCTTTTCGTGCCCCGGCCTGCCGGCAACGGCGTACTTTACCTTGTATGCTCGCCTTACTCCGTACTCCGCTACCGCCATCTTCCCCTTTCGGAAGCATTGAGGAGGTGACAGCTTGACTCCTGCGGTTCTCTCGATTTCCTCTGCCAGACGGCGGGAGGTTAGTGCCTCGCCGGTAGGATCCTCGGCGGCAAGGAAAAATCTCCGCCTGCGTTTGCCAAAGGCACGGATAGTTCCGTTCTTGATGCCGCAATTATTTATAGCCTCGGTTAAAGGAAGGGTAAGACTGTCATCTACAGTTCTTTCCATCTCGTCCCGAAAGCTTGTCTCCTCTGCCAACCTTGCGATAAGCTCGTATTCTTCTGCTCCGCCGAGACGGTCTTTCAGCCTGAATAACTCCTGCTCGGCTATTGCCGCTTCGCGGTTTATACTCTCCGCGATGGCGGACGCCATCTGGCAAAATTCTGTGTCGGTATTTACGTCCTCTGCGGCTATCTTTTTTCCGCGAACAAGCAACGACGCAATTTTATCGGCGTTTTTAATGCATGGACGTATTCCCTCGGATGAGCAAAGCCCGCTTCCTCCGCATCCGACACAATGACACTCGGCGATGCCCATAACGATGCCTCGATAATCTTCAGCAGTCAGCTTCTCGGGCAGATCTCCGAAGCCTTTAAGGATCACAGACATTTTACGCAGGCCCGCCTCCAGCGAGTCGAGTCCCCTTCCGCATCTGCTTTGATATGCCAGCGCCATAGTACCTACCATATCCTCTGCACTATCTGAGTTGACAGTCTCTCCGCCCTCGTCAATAGGCCTGCCGATCTTACCGAGTATTGGTGTGACCGCCGCGGCTGCAACAATGTATTCGGGAAGTGTGGACAGCAGTCCGTTAAGCCCGGATGCATACGAGCTCCAGGCGCACAGCGCCGCGCCGCCGAGAATAACCGCATATCCCGATCCAAGTCCGAACACCGCACCTGATGCAAGTCCCGCCAGAGCAAACGATACCGACAAAGTACCCGAAAGTCCAAGTGAGGAAGCAAATCCCACCGCCATACCGCGAATTGCGCCAAATCGCTTTGCACATATCAGCGTTATAAATACGCTAAAGACGTAGGAAAGAGATATTCCCATAATATTAACTCCCTTAAAGGAAAGTCCAATGAAGAAAATAAGCATCAGAGCCGAAAGATGGAAGAATATTATGCCGTATTTCTCCCCGTCTTCAAGTTCTCTCAGCGAAAGAGAGCCTTGGTCACCGGAAAAAATCACCTTGAGGCTTATGCCCGATGAGAAAAGTCCGGAAAGAACGAAGGTCAGCACAGGCGTAATTATCACCATTGACAGACCGAAAAACAAGCTCGTCTGATTCAGTCCTGACAAAAGCACCTCGTAGACCGCCGCGATAAAGCCACATATTACGCCTACCGACATTCGAAGCAGCAAATTTTCTCTAAAGAGACCGCTTTGTCCGTGACAGTCCTCGTTTCCCGATGATATCGCAACACGCAAAAATACTGCGATAACCGTCACGATTGCAAAAATTATTCCGTCAATTCCAAGCGAAAGCGAGCCGATCGCTGCGCCAAGAAGCGAAGGCCAGATACAAACCGGCAGCGTAGATACGAATGCCAACCCGAGAGGGTACGCGCCGAATATTAGGTGACAGCGAGACAAGAGAAAGCCCACCGTAAACATTAAAAGATCGTAAAGAAGAGCACGCCTGTCGGTGGCGGCGCTCTTTGCTTCATCAAGACGCTTAAATATTCTTCCGATCACACCGCGACCGTCCTTGTTTTCGCTTTTTTCATCGACATTTTCCTTATATAGCTTGTCCATTTTCAGCCTGCCTTTCATAAAATCTTTTCAAGCTTGATTATATAATATAAATAGCGTGAAAAAGGCCGAAAACCGCCGTTAATTAAAGAAAAAAAGCCACTCGCACGGCAGGTTTTGTCTGACCCTGCGGTAAAAGAGTGAGCTTTATCGTAAATAGTTATGATTTGCGAAATATTGACCCGAATAAAAGCCTTCTAGGTGGTAATAATTTACTCGAAGCCAAATAAAGGAGGAAAAAACAATGACCCTTACACAAAAGGAAACAACGCTTTTATCAGACCTTAAATCCCAGGAGCAGATCTGCATTGAAAAGTACAACAAGTATTCTCAGCTCGCCCACGATCCCGAGTTGAAAAATCTCTTTTCCACCCTCGCGGGAAACGAGCAAAAGCATTTTGACACAATAAATCAGATCCTTCAGGGAACGGAGGTGTCAATGCCCGCCGCATCTCCCTCGGCCGTGCAAGCAAAGCTACAGTGTAAGATGTCCTCTTGCAATGAGGTTGAAAAGAAAAACGATGCCTACCTCTGTAAGGACGCACTTTCTATGGAGAAGCACGTCTCCTCGGTCTACAACACCGGCGTTTTTGAGTTCTCGAGTCCCGTTCTGCGAGACACCCTCGCCCATATTCAGAAGGAGGAGCAGAACCACGGCGAACAGCTTTATAACTACCTTACCTGTAACAATATGTACAGTTGATGTAAACTAAAAACGTCAAAACACCGCAAACGGCTAATTCTTTTGATGCGTTTGCGGTGTTTTATAAAAAGGTTAATCTTCGTCCTCTTCGTCATCCTCGCGAGGCTTATCCTCGTCCTCGTTGAAATCCTTGACTAAAAGAGCGTTTGTGTAATAAGAGTTGCCTGCCTCGCTGATAAAGGTATATTCCTCGTTATCTGCGTCGAAAAGCTGACCCTTAAGGTAAAGCCGCTTTCCCGCCTTGCAGAGAACCTCGAGAAATTCGTCGGTGTAAAATTCGTCGATCTCAATGCCGTAGTCGTCGTTGGAAATTACTACGCTGACCTCCTCATCTGGTCCCGCATCGGCAAACTCGTCGTCATAATCTATATAATCCTCCGAGAATTCAAAAAAGTCGTCAAGCTCTCCGGATTTCAGGTAGCTAACGAAGCTTCTTATCTCGGATTTGGCACCTGTCGCCCTGATTTCAAAATACAGCTCGTTGTACAACGTCATGTCTGTCGAACCTTTCGTGTTTTGATTTTTGCGAAAAGAGTATAACATAGTCCAATATGTTTGTCAATATGTTTTTTCTAAATTATTTACATGTTGTTTTTTACTTCCATTATTATAATATCGCGCGCGAGGACGACTGTTACAATAATTATAAAATAATGCAAAAAATCTCAAAAAAATTTGAAAACCCTCTTGACAATCTGAAATCTTTATTGTATAATGGGAAAGCCGACTTTGAGTTGGCACCTTGATCCTTGAAAATTGAACAACATGAAAAATAAGAAAAGACATTGTGTTTTAGGGGAGACTCTAAAACGGTGTAGTTCTTGTCAAACACATTGAGAAAAAACTCAAAAAGTAAGAAGAAGCTAGAATAAATAGCTCTGAAAAAGGTACCAAGTCTTTTTAGGAAGATTTAGTATATAATTTTTTAGAGAGTTTGATCCTGGCTCAGGATTAACGCTGGCGGCGTGCATAACACATTCAAGTCGAACGGTGACGAAGGCTTCGGCCTTCTGAACAGTGGCGGACGGGTGAGTAACGCGTGAGCAATCTACCTCTGGGTGAGGGATAACAACCGGAAACAGTTGCTAATACCACATGAAACGGCAGCACTGCATGGTGCAACCG
>SVTZ01000022.1 GCA_015063525.1 Oscillospiraceae bacterium | reverse complement strand
GTTCATACCCGGCAGGTCGTTGGTTCAAATCCGACATCCGCTACCATACCTCGGCCCGTTGGTCAAGCGGTTAAGACACGGCCCTTTCACGGCTGTAACATGGGTTCGATTCCCGTACGGGTCACCAAATAAAAACACCACCCTGAGTTGGGTGGTGTTTTTGTTTGGTGATGCGCTACGCGCAAATCGAACCCACTCGCACACGCAAAAGTAAGCATTTCATAGCTTTGATTTGCTTATCTTGAAAATCATTACTTGTGCGAATTGGGTTCGAAATATTGCTCCGTCCTTCCCTGTGGGAAGCTTGTCAGACGGAGCAAATTCCCGTACAAAATCCCGAGTGCTCGGTGCCCTAGGGATTTTCCTTTCTTCAAGCGCAGGGTTATAATATATTCATCTGTGATGAAATTCCCGTAAAATGATCCGCATTTCCTGTACAAAAACAGACGAATTCGATGTTTGTCTGTTTTTGACTATATAACCCCGCCTTGTATCAAGACGAGCACACGCGACGGTGCTAAAATTTACTTATTTTTATAATAGCTTGCACATTTAAAGGGATTGAAAAATTGGAAAATATATGGTATAGTCATCTCAACGATAAATAAGAATCTGAAGGTCAATTTTCACTCTACCAATGGTTTATTTCTCCCTACTAAACCAATGGTAGGTGTACTTTGTGAGTAATAACGGCTATACTGTATGCGAAAGGAGGTTGTCTATGGATCAAGTCAAGATAGGGAAATTTATTGCTGAGTGCAGAAAAAAGGTAAATTTAACACAAATGCAGTTAGCAGAAAAACTCGGTATCACCGACAAAGCCATATCCAAGTGGGAACGAGGCATAGCAATGCCCGATTCTTCGATTATGCTTAAGCTGTGTGATATCTTGAACATCAGTGTAAACGATTTATTGTGTGGGGAGGTAGTTACAATGGATAATTACAACAAAGAAATTGAGAAAAATTTAATCGAAATGGTAAAGCAAAAAGAAGAGGCTGACAAGCGATTGCTAAAAGCGGAAATCGTCCTTGGCATAATCGCTATCCTGCCGTTTATCGCCGCAGTAGTAATAGCGACTATTATGCCGATGGAGGAATGGAGGGCTGGATTGTTCGTTGGACTCAGCCTGCTACCTCTTTTGATTGCAACTCCGTTTGCAATAAAAATCGAGCAAAAGGCTGGATACTATAAATGCTCTAAGTGCGGACACCGACATCTTCCTCGATACAGCAATGTGTTTTTAGCTATGCACATAAACAGAACAAGATATATGCGTTGCCCTAAGTGCGGTAAAATGTCTTGGCAGAAAAAAGTGATAAGCAAAGAGTAAGAGGCGCAAATGATAAGATTTATAAAAGCTTACCTGAAAACACTGTTATTCTTTGCGGTGATAGGACTTCTTGGCGGTTTCTTCACAGGAATATATATGTTGGATATCTATCCTGCGGATATTAAACAGCAGCTTCTTGACGAACTGAATGCCGTCGGACTCGGTCAAGTTCCCGCTGATATACTTATGGGCGTCATTACAGCAATCCAATCTGCCGGTTATGGCATTGTGTTAGGTGCGGCAGGCATTTGGCTCGGCAAGAAGATTGGAACTTGGAAAGACGAAAGAACTATAACCAAAAAGCCTTTGGCTGCTTCCCTTGTCGCCTCTGTTGTTGGCGGTCTTGCAATGATTTTACCCGATATACTGTTCTTCGGGCATCATTCAGAGGCAATTATGAATTCGTATGCAGCAAAACCGACTATTCCATATCTGCTGGCAACCGTGACATACGGTGCGATTATAGAAGAAGTGATGCTGAGACTTTTCTGGATGTCTCTAATTGCATTTCTTCTTCATAAATTGTTTGGAAAGAAACATAATAAGCCGACAGTAGTAATTTTGATTGTCGCGAATGTGGTTGCATCGATTTTGTTTGCCGCAGGACACTTGCCTGCAAATGCTTCGTTGTTTGGGCTAACACCAATGATAATCGTTAGATGTTTCCTGCTGAATGGTGGCTTGGGTTTGCTATTTGGCAGGTTGTACAGAAAATACGGCTTGCGTTATTCAATGATAGCGCACGGTGGATGCCATATTGTATCAAAGTTAATTTGGATTTTGTTTATATAAATTTCAATTTGGTCAGGTAATTTCGGATTCGATTTAGCTTGTCATTGGCTCATCCCAAAAGAGATAGGTACTCCGAAGTGGGTGCCTATCTTTTTTTGTGCTACACACAAAACCGAACCCACTCGCACTAGTCTGTACGTGCATATTTTATTTAACGTCAGACGCACGAGGGATTCGCATACCTCATTGCCTCGTGCGCTTTTGTGTCGCATAACTTCGTCGAGCTCGCTTGTAAGTCTTAAGCAAATATTCGCCTAGCGAAATTCCAACACCTCCCTATATCCCACCGATTTATAACCAATATTTTGCGCTAAATATTGACAAATTTTTAAAATAATGATATATTATGTGTTGACAGTTAAACATTAATAAAGAGCGAGGATATAAAATGAACGTCGATTTTGCTCAAGTAAAAAACAAGCTTTATAATTTCTTTATGGGAAAATGGTATCCCATTTTGGTTGCGGTTATGGTTACTCTGGCACACATTACGGGCGCAGAGATGTATTTTGCCATAGTCAATATCCTCCTTGCGGTGACGGCGCTTTGCGTTTGTGATTCTATAAGACCGCTGTTTGTTGTGGTCGCTACCTTTACATTCCAGGTGAGCGAGAAAAATTCTCCCGCCGCGCCTACCTTTTCGGATTATTACTTTACCGGATGGCGTCTATATGTGGTTGCAATCCTTGCGGCTCTTGTGGTGTTCGGACTGACGTTCTTTATAGTACGCAACAAGCTATGGAAAAAGCTCAGTCTTCGTAAAACGACACTCCTTATACCTGCTCTTGCTCTTTCCGCCGCCTTTCTTCTTAACGGTGTGGGCTCGGATAACTGGAGTTTGGAGGGCTTTGGCTTTGGCGCAAGTCAGATAATAATCTATCTTGGGCTTTATCTGCTGTTCTATCTTGGACTTTCCGAAAAGGAGAGCGAGGAAGAATTGATCGGTTATATAACTTACATAACTTTGGTAACGGCTCTTGCATTGCTTGCTCAGGTTGTATATCAGTTTGCTTTTGGAGACGTTATTTCTAACGGTCAGATAGATAGATCAAATCTTAATTTAGGCTGGGTCACTTGCAATCCTCTGGGCGGATTACTCGTTATGTTTATCCCTACCTTATTTTACGGTGCGATTACGAAAAAACATGGATGGCTTTATTTTGTTACTGCCACACTTGTGTATATCGGTGCTGTTGCCACCTGTTCAAGAAATTCGTTAGTTTTTGGAACGCTTACTTTTGCGGTTTGCTTTATTATTGCCTGCGTCAAGGGAAAGGAAAGACGAAAATACTTTATATGTGCACTGGCTATTTGCGTTCTTGCCGCTTTAGCAATGTTCACCCTGTTTTATGATAAGCTTGCCGTAATCTTCCAAAGATACGTTTCTTCCGGTATGAATGATAGCGGCAGATTTGTTATATGGGGTCGAGCTTGGGATATTTTCTGCGATAATGTTGTTTTTGGTAACGGCTTCTTCTCGCCCTATGCTCCAGGACTTACAGTTATCGTTGAGTTTATGCCGGGATTGGCACATAATACCATATTTGAGTTTTTGGCAAGCATGGGTCTAGTTGGAATGGCGGCGTACAGCTATTACAGAATAGAAACGATAAAGGTTATGCTAAAAAGACCAACTCTCGCAAAAATTATGCTTGGTATGTCTGTGCTCGTTGTGGCTGCACAAAGCCTGTTAGACTCCTTCATCTTCTTCTATTATCCTATGCTCCTTCCTACTGCAATACTTGCTGTTATCTGCCGTGTATACGATATGCAAATGGAAAAGCAGGAAATGTTCTTTAAGGATCTTCTTGAAAAACAGCAGGGGGACGCCTGCACCGATGAGCAGACCGAATAATATATATCGGCTGCTGATGAACTGAAAAAATGTCCGCAGGGATTAACGTCTCTGCGGATTTTTATGGAATAACAATAGTTTTTCCCGTCCATAATTACATAAATAAAAAATACAAGAGGGAAAACTGTGGAAGAAAAAAGACTTGACACCGATTACGGGCGGAATATCGAGCTTATGAGCGAGAGGCTTCGTGTTAAGGAGAGCTTCGATATAATAGAGAGACATCTTACCGTTTGCGAGAGGGATATGTGCTTTTTCTATATCGACGGCTTCGTTAAGGACGGCGAGATGCTTAGAATTATGCAGTATCTTCTTTCGCAAAAGACAATCGGCACGGCTGATGAGCTTGAAAGAAAAATACCGTACGTTGAGGTTGAGCTGACCCACGAGCCGAGCAAAATTATTCGCGCGGTTCTGTCGGGACAGACGGCGGTGTTCGCTGAGAGCTTTGGCGATACGGCCATATTGCTCGACCTGCGTACCTATCCAGCACGACCGACGCAAGAGCCCGAGAGCGATAGAGTGATGCAGGGTGCGAGAGACGGATTTGTGGAAACACTCGTTTTCAATACTGCACTGATACGACGGCGAATACGCGATCCGAGACTGACTATGGAGCATTACTCTCTCGGAGGCTCGTCGGAGACTGATGTGGTGATTTGTTACGTTAAGGGGATTGCCGATGATGATACGGTAAAAGAGGTTAAGAAAAAAATATCCTCAGTAAAGCCCAAGTCGCTGACTCTAGGATATCAGAGTCTTGCCGAAACTCTGATACGATCAGGCTGGTACAATCCTTTTCCGAAGATACGAACGACAGAGCGACCCGACACTGCTTCCGCACAGCTCCTCGAGGGATCGGTCATCGTATTGTGCGATACCTCTCCTCAGGCGATGATACTTCCAACCTCCATATTCGATTACCTTGAGGAGACCGACGATTTTTATTTTCCGCCGCTTACCGGCACCTATCTGAGACTTGTCAGGACGGCAATCCTGCTCCTTTCAGTAATAATAACTCCGTTGTGGTATCTTTCTATAGAGTACTCAGCGATTTTGCCCGACGCACTTGCCTTTATGGTGCCGGACGACCCGGGAGCATTGCCAATAATTCTGCAGCTTTTCCTTGTCGAAATAGCCATCGACGGACTAAAGATTGCATCGATGAACACTCCGGATATTCTCTCAAACTCGCTATCGGTGGTAGGCGCATTAATACTGGGTGACTTTGCTGTATCAGTTGGCTGGCTGTGCGAGGACGTTATCCTCTATATGGCCTTCGTTGCTATAGCAAACTTTGCTCAGCAAAATCACGAGCTTGGCTACGCCTTTAAATTTATGCGTCTTATGATTTTAGCTCTCGTCTATTTTCTTGGTATATGGGGATTTGTAGCAGGAGTTTTGCTTTTCCTTTTCTTCGTCGCAACAAATACGACCCTGTCGGGAAAGCATCATTATCTCTATCCTTTAGTACCATTTAATCCTCGCGACTTTTTCCATCTTTTAATACGCCGTAGAAAACGGGATTTTGACCGTAATAGAGAAGAAAATAGTTGAAATGTAAACTTAAATTAGAAAAAGCAGGTTTTTCGCCTGCTTTTTCATTATCTATTCAACACCCTCGTGTTTATCTTTCAATATTGCCACGTTTTTCAGAACCTCTTTTTTGTGCAGTGGATACCAGAACCAAAGCACTATTGCTAAAAGGGCAAAGCCAATCGCGGGTATTATGGTAGAAATATTAAAGATGCCTTCTTTAACCGAGTCGGGCAGGGGGACGCCTTCGAGCTTCTCATAGCCGATAAGCGTAAGGAAAAGTCCCGTCAGACCTGCGGCGGCAGCCTGTCCCATTTTTCTGGCGAATGAGTAGAGCGCGTATATAGAGCCGTCTTCGCGAACTCCGTTCTTGATCTCAGAGTAGTCTATAACGTCGGTTATCAGCGCCCAGGATACCATTGCAAATATGCCGAGACCAAGCCATGATATCACGTTTACTCCGACGTAAACCCATACGTTCTGCGGTCGGACGAGGAATAGCAGAAGGCATACAGCAGCGGCAAGAAGGTTGGAAAAAACACTGATTTCGGCCTTGCCGAAACGCTTTGTCAAGGGTCTTGCGAGTACCGCTGCTACGATCATGCCGAACATCATAGCTATGGTCGACGCCGACTGAGCCGCCGTATTTGCGTAATAGTCGGGATAGACGTAGTTAGCCATCTGCTGAAGGGTGAACTGAGAGAGAAGCATAAGGATCGAAGCGGCGATTATCGAAATCAAGGCTCGGTTTTTTACCGCATTGACTATCAGATGCTTGACGCCTGTTTTTTGCCTCTCTGCCGCAACCTCAGGAATAACGCGCTCGCTCGTCATAACGTAGCAGAGCAGGTATGCGATTATTGCCAGAAGCGAAAAGACACCTGCAATAAAGGTAAAGCGAGGGCCGTTCATTTCAGCGATCTCCACGCCGTTAACTATTCGTGTGTCGTAGGCAATAAGCGGCACTCCCGCACCGACGATTACGCCTGCAAGAGTGCTTCCCATGGTGCGGAAGGTGGAGAGCGACTGCCGGTCGTGCGGATCGCGCGAGATCGTCGAGGCCATAGAGCCGTAGGGGATATTTATTGAGGTGTAGAAGATAGAACCCCAGAGAATATAGGTCACTACCAGCCAAAGTATGCGGAACCACATCGGCGACGCAGAAAAGGCCGATTGATAAATTAAGAATGAAGCAATTGCCACGGGTGCGCACATACGAATTATCCAGGGCTTGAATTTACCGTTTTTCGTCGGTCTCGTTCTGTCACAGATACGTCCCATAGTGACGTCAGTAAAGGCGTCAACAAAACGGGAGAGCATCATTACTATTCCAACTACGCCCGCACTGACATGCATGACGTCGGTGTAGAATTTTAAAAGAAAGCTTGATGATAAAATAAAGGTAAAATCATTGCCGAAATCACCGAAAAGGTAACCCAGCTTATCTCTTATTCCAAAGGGAGGTGTTTCTTTTTTTGTGATCATTTTTGTCAAAAGCCTTTCTGAAACTAAAATTAGTATGGCTTTTTTATGATAAAATATGAAAAAAATCAAAAATAGATGAAAAAAACTATTGCAATTTTGGTTTATTTATGGTAAAATACCTGTATGCATCTTGCTCGCCCCTAGGCGGGACATAATATGAAAGGAAGCGAAAAATGGAAATTCTTGAAATTGTACTTCTTGTACTGCTTCTCATTTCTGCTGCATTTATCGTAGTTGCAGTTGTTCTTCAGAAAAGTAATGAGGACGGCCTTTCCGGCACGATCTCCGGCGGCGCTGAGACCTTCTACGGCAAGGATAAATCCTCTGACACAGACAGAACGCTTTATAAGTGTACTCTCATTGCGGCTATTGTTTTTGGCCTTGCAGTTCTGGCTGTATTTGTTATTCAGCCTGACTACGCAGAATCCTACTCGCTCGACGCTTGGAAGGATATTATCAACAGCAGCTATTCTCATTTGTTTAAATAATTGATTGAATAAGAGGTGTCGCTTTCATGGCACCTCTTATTTTAATGCTATATATTTCTCTTCTTTGGTATAAAATAAGAGAAAAAGGAAGGCGTAATTTTGCTGAATTAAATGAAAAAGAAAAAGGATTTTACTAAATTCACAAAGCGTAATGTTCATAAAAGACGCTCAAAAGAGGCTGCAAGACAGGAGCTTATGCGCGCGGTGCGAGAGAGTGGCGTAGGATTTGATGGCGTTAAGCTTCGCGACAGCTTTGACGGAGGCAGAGACGTCAGAGGCCACGGCGATTACAGAAGTGAGGACATTCTTGAGCGCGGTATATACCGAGGATCAAAAAGCAGCTTTGGTTTTGTTTCTCCCGAGGGAGGTGGCGAGGATATTTTTATTCCCGGCGGCAGCTCCAGAGGTGCGATCGACGGAGATTTCGTTGAGATTATCTACCATAAATATAAGAATAGAGATGACGAGATAAAGACCGAGGGCCGTGTTACCAAGGTTTTAGAGCTTGGAAGAAGGACTATCATCGGCACACTCTGCGAGGATATAGTCCGCCACGGTAGAAGATGTGTCTACAGGCTATACGTTCAGCCGGACGATCCGAGAATATCCTTGTCACCTAGGGTCAGCTATGCAGCGGGTGCATCTATAGGTGACAAGGTAGAGGCGTTGATACGCCGCGACGGAAGCTCGCATCCCGAGTGCGATATCATACGCATTTTTGGAGACACCGAGTCAAAGGAGGCAAATTACGAGGCAATTCTCGCCGAGTGTGAGATTATAACCGAGTTTACTCCCGAGGAGCTTTCCTCAGCGGAGTCGCTTGCCTCCGAGCCGATATCGACAGAGGGCAGGGAAGATCTCAGAGGCGAGGTTATCTTCACCATCGATGGCGAAGGCGCAAAAGATCTTGATGACGCCGTATCCATAAGGCGTCTGCCCGGCGGAGGCTACAGACTCGGCGTTCATATCGCCGACGTATCCCACTACGTCCGTGAGCGCACACCTCTTGACCGATGTGTTATGGCCAGAGGAACAAGCGTTTATTTTACCGATAAGGTAGTTCCTATGCTTCCGTCCGCGCTATCGAACGGAGCCTGCTCGTTGAATTCGGGAGAGGATAAATATGCCCTTAGCGCGATAATCAGTCTTGACAGTGAAGGTGATATCACCGATCTTAAGCTGAAGCAATCGATTATTCGAAGCCGCGTGCGCGGAGTTTATTCGGAGGTAAATTCGCTTCTGTCAGGCGAGGCCTCATCTGAGATAAAGAAAAAATATGCAGGCGTGCTTCCTACCATTAATAAAATGCACGAGCTGTATGAAGTTCTTTTGAACAGGAGCAAGTCTCGCGGAGCGATAGATTTTGATGCTGACGAGGCGGTTATTATTCTCGCCACCGACGGCTCGCCCGTAAGCATCGAGAAACGCGAGAGAGGCGTGGCCGAGAGGATCATCGAGCAGTTTATGCTTACCGCAAACGAGGCGGTTGCAACCTATCTTACCGAGAGAAAGATCCCATGCGTTTACCGTATCCACGAGCAGCCGCCTGAGGAGCATTTCGCGGATTTCATTAACTATCTTGAAAGCCTTGGCTTTGACGTAAGAGAGCTTAGACGCAGAGAGCCTACACCTAAAATGCTTTCCGAAATACTTTGTGAAGCCGAGGAGAAGGGAATGCTTGCGGCTGTTTCCTATACCATGCTTCGTGCGATGGCTAAGGCTAAGTATTCCGAGATAAGGCAACCCCATTTTGGTCTCGGTATTGAGAATTACTGTCACTTTACATCACCGATTCGCCGTCTTTCCGACCTTGCAACCCATAGAATTATCAAAAAGGTCATCTTTGAAAATAAACGCTCTGAGATCTTCGCCTCTTATGCTAAGCGCGCGGCTGCGGCCGCAACTGAGGGAGAAGTTCGCGCGGTCAGCGCGGAAAGAAGGATAGAGGATCTATATAAAGTCATATATATGTCCGAGCGCGAGGGTCAGGAATTTTACGGCACCGTAAGCTCGATTACCGCCTTTGGTATGTTCGTCACCCTAGATAACACCTGCGAGGGCCTTGTACCTATGAGCGAAATGCCGGGTATGTTTACCTTTGACGAGAGAAAGCTCACCCTTCGTTCGGGAAACAAGGTTTACCGTATAGCCGATAGACTTCTCGTGCGCCTCGAGGAGGCGAATATCACCAGAGGAAAACTGCGCTTCTCGGTAGTTGAGAAATAAAAGTTAACATTTATTTACAAAATGAAAGGAAAAGTGAAAAATGAAGAAAAAAATAAGCACGCTTTCTATGGCATATATTCTCTTTTTAGTATTGCTTTTCCTTTCCGGCGCGCTATCGGGGTTTCTTTCAGATATCGTTTATCTTCTTGCTTTTATCCTGCCAATATTTTTCGCGCTTTGCTTTACGCGAAACGAGAAAAAAGAAAAGGGTGAATATCTTCTGCTCAATAGGGAAGGAATTCGCCTTACCCTACCGCTGATTGCGCCCACCGTCTCGTTGGTTATGCTTGTGGCGTTTCTTACTTCTCTTATCATCTTTGCCCTGACCGGCGAGACGAACGATATTGATGTAGGTAACTCGCTTATTCCTGCGTTGTTTGCCCACGCTCTGCTTCCTGCGTTGCTTGAGGAGGCTCTGTTCCGCTACCTGCCGATGCGCCTGCTCGCTCCATATTCAAGGAGGGGCGCGGTAATTGTCTCCGCCTTCTTCTTTGCTCTGGTGCATCACGAGTTTTTCAGTATACCATACGCATTCCTTGCCGGAATAATATTTATGACTGTCGACCTTGCAACCGAAAGTGTAATTCCGTCGGTAATAATCCATTTTATTAATAACGCTATCTCGGTAGGTCTGCTCGTTTATGATGATAACGCGGCCTTTGCCCCTGCGGTTTATATTCTTCTATGTGTGATAACGCTCGTTTCGCTTGTCGTTATTTTCGTCAGAAGAAGACAGTATCTTAAAAAGTTTTCCTTTGCTCTTGACAGGGGTGAGGGAGTAAGGATTACCGCTGAGATGCTCATTTTTGCAGGCCTTAGTCTTTCGATTGCGGTAATGAGTCTTATGTAAAGGAGTTAATATGGAAAATATCAATTTTAACTATGATGAAGCATTTATGGAGGAGGCGATAAAGCTCGCTCTTCTTGCTGCCGAAAAGGACGAGGTGCCGGTCGGTGCAGTTGCGGTGTGTGATGGTAAAATAATTGCAAGCTCCTACAACACCCGCGAGGAATCGAAGTGTGCAACCCATCACGCCGAGATCCTTGCAATAGAGGCGGCCTGCCGTGCTCTTGGAGGATGGAGACTTCCGGGAGTAACTCTGTACGTCACTATGGAGCCGTGCGCTATGTGCGCGGGGGCGATAATCAACTCACGTATTGAGCGTGTCGTATACGGAGCAAAGGATTTTCGTTTCGGTGCCTTTGGCTCGGCTATCGATCTTAACGCAGTTGGCCTTAATCACAGACCCGAGGTCGTGGGCGGAGTTCTTGGCGACAGATGTGCTGAAATTCTTTCTTCGTATTTTAAAAATAAGCGAAAAAAGCTTTCCGATACATAAAATTAGTCTAAAAATAACAGTACATCAGTCCAATAAATGTCAATTTGCTTGACAAACTTGTTCGGTTGTGCTAAAATTGCTACATCTGGACTTTTGTCCATTTATAATTTTTCAAGGCTTTTGCTCGGCGTAACCGATGCGGCACTTCCCGACATCCCCCGATCCTGGCGGGCTGCCGTGCGACCGACGAAGAGCTAACGGCTGAGAATCTTAAAGTGAAAGGTAATTTTTTATTATGAAAAAAGTACAGGCGTTAAGAGAAAAAAGAGAATTTCTTAACATCCGTGAGATGGTGGAGGACATCGGTGAAAGATTTAGCGGCCGAGTTGCCTACCGCTATCGTGTGAAGCCTCACGACAAGGAGGCTGTGAAGGTTACTTACGACGAGATGCGCGATCATATTCGTGCCTTTGCAACCGAAATGGTTTCAAGAGGTCTTCAGGGCAAGAAGATCTGTGTTATCGGTAAGCACACCTATCAGCTTATCCAGACCTATTATGCAACTATGGCAATCGGCTCGGTCTGGGTTCCTCTTGATCGCGACTGGACAAAGGAGGATCTTCTTGAAACCGTTAAATCGGGTGAGTGCGATTACCTTATGTGCGACCTTGATATCAGAGAGAAGTGCGAGTACATCACAACCGGGCTCGGTATGCCCGCGCCCCTTTACCTTAACGGCGACGGCGAGGACAGCCTTGTTGCTTGGCGCGAGGCGGGTGCGAAGAAGTTTGCTGAAAACCCCTCGCTTTACTTCGATGCTCCCATTGATCCCGATGCGCTTGCAGAGCTTGTGTTCACCTCGGGTACAACCGGTCAGGGCAAGGGTGTTATGCTCTCCCAGCGCAACTTTATGTCCGACCTTGCAGACGTTATCCCCTTCATTGATTTCTCGACCAGATGCATTAACGTGCTCCCTCCTCACCACACCTACGGCTCTTCCGTTTCTATTTTTGGACAGAACTCTATCGGCTGTGATGTTTACATTTCCTCAGGTGTTAAATACGTGCTTAAGGAGCTTCAGGAGCATAAGCCCGGCCACCTTGTTGCCGTTCCTCTCTACGTTGAAACCTTCTACAGAAGAATTCTTAAAGGCATTGATGCGAAGGGTAAGTTTGTTGCAGGTGTAGTTAAGGCTCTTATCACATTTAATAAGAATTGCCACAAGTTCGGTCTCAAGCCCTTTGACGGTCTTTTCAAGAAGATGATACTTTCCGCCTTCGGCGGCGAGATCAATATGATAATCTCGGGCGGAGCACCTCTTAATCAGGAGATGGCAGACCTCTTTGAGGGTATTGGTGTTAAGGTGCTTAACGGCTACGGCATTACCGAGTGCGCGCCTATTCTTGCGGTAAACCATAATAACTTTATCGTTCCAAAGAGTGTTGGCCCAGTTCTTCCCATCGTTGACTGCCGTATCGCAGACGCAGATGACTCCGGTGAGGGTGAAATTCAGGTTAAGGGCCCTAACGTAATGCTCGGCTACTACAAGAATGACGAAGCAAATGCCGAGGCATTTACAGATGACGGCTACTTCCGCACCGGAGATGCAGGCCGTATGGAGGTTCTTAAGGACGGAACCAGAATTCTCTATATCACCGGCCGTTTCAAAAACGTTATCATTCTATCTAACGGTAAAAACGTTTACCCCGAGGAGATTGAGGATTCTCTCAGCGCAACTCCCGGACTTGTTGACATCGTGGTTTACGAGGGTAAATCCCGCCGCGGCATCGCATTCAACACCATCGTTGCCGAGATCTATCCCGACAAGACCGTTCTTGAGGAGAAGGGCATCACCGATGCTCACGCCTACTTCCAGAAGTTTGTAAATGAGTACAACAAGACCGCCGTTCCCTATAAGAAGATCGGCCTTCTTAAGGTAAGAGAAGAGGAGTTCCCCAAGAACACCTTGAGAAAAATTCTCCGTCGTAAGATGGATATGACCATCGACTAACTTTTGTAAAGTAAAAACCAGTAAAAATCGTCGTTTGCAAGGTTCGACATAGGTAACTACGCCTGTCGCGCTGCAAGCGGCGATTTTCTCACAATTTTTCTTGTCCCCAAAGCGGGTATTTACAAGATGAACAAATCATTTCCTCTATTTATCCCTTGACTTTTTATGTTTTGCGAGATATAATATATCGGACTAAACAAAAAAGAGAGAAACAATGGAACTTAAGCAAAACAAAAACATTTTTACAAATCCCATAGTAATGACCCTTTGTGCGTTGCTTTGCTGTGCGCTTTGGGGAAGTGCAACTCCGGCAATTAAGACTGCATCGGCTCTGCTTATTCCGGTAAGCGGCGTGCCTTCGACTATTCTTTTTGCGGGAATTCGCTTTACTCTGGCGGGAATTATTACTGTGGCGATTTACAGTATAGCAAGGAGAAGACTCCTTGTATTTAAAAGAGAAAATCTTCCTCGCGTTCTTACCGTTAGTGCATTTCAGACGGTAATTCAGTACATATTTTTCTATGTCGGTTTGACATATACCACCGGAGTCAAGGGAACTATCGCTAGCGGTTCATCCGCCTTCTTCTGCGTGCTTATCGCCAGCTTGATCTTTAAGCAGGAAAAGCTGACTGTGAAGAAGATATTCGCCTGCATTCTCGGTCTTGCCGGTATAATTATTATCAACATTCAGGGCCTTGAATTGACTATGAATTTCCTTGGTGACGGATTCGTTATTCTTTCCACCGTAGCTTACGCTTTTTCCTCTGTATTTATGAAGCGCTTCTCAAAGCACGAGGATCCCGTGGTTATCAGTGGTTATCAGTTCATATTCGGCGGAGCGTTTCTAATATTGCTTGGTGTTATACTTGGCGGAAGGCTTAGCTTTGAAAGCACAAAGGGCGTTCTGATACTTATTTACCTTGCCTTCCTATCTGCTGTGGCTTATGCGCTTTGGGGAATGCTTCTTAAGCACAATCCTGTATCAAAGGTAACGGTGTTCACCTTCGCAACGCCTATCTTCGGCACGATTCTCTCGCTTCTTCTCCTTCCTGAGTCAAGCGGAGTCGATCCGATAAATCTCGTGATAACCCTTCTTCTCGTTTCGGCAGGAATACTTTTGCTTAATTATCAGCCGAAGGAGAGGGAAATATCCTCGCCCGAGGAAAAATAAACTCGATGGCATATTGCGAGCTCTAAAATGGGCTCGCTTTTTGTTTTCTGTGTTTTTAATAATTGCTTTTTCATTCACACACTCTGTTTTCGCATATTTTATATTAGCCTATTGACAAATAAAATAATTCATAGTATAATAAAAACAAGATTGTATACAGGTATACAAATCCATTCCGAGTGAAAGGAAAACATAAATCTATGCTTGATAAAAACCGACATACTAACCTACTTGAGCAGTCACAGTATAAATATTCTCTCCAGGACGTTGACGAGCCTAATCTATATCGCGAGATATATCCTTATGACGAGGTGCCGAAGGTTGCCTTCAACCACCGTCGAGTGCCTCTTTGTATGCCTGAGGAGATCTGGATAACAGATACCACCTTCCGTGATGGTCAGCAGTCACGCGCGCCGTATACGGCGGATCAGATAGTTGATATTTACAAGATGCTTCACCGCCTTGGCGGTCCGAGGGGTATAATCCGTCAGTCGGAGTTCTTTGTTTATACAAAAAAGGATAAGGAAGCGGTGCTTCGCTGTATGGATTTGGGCTATGAGTTCCCCGAGGTGACTACCTGGATCAGGGCGAAAAAGGAGGATTTTGACCTCGTTCACGAACTCGGTATAAAGGAGACCGGAATTCTTGTTTCCTGCTCTGATTATCATATCTTCAAGAAACTCGGTCTCTCAAGAGGCGAGGCTCTTGATCATTATCTCGGTGTTGTAAAGCGCGCCTTTGACGCAGGAATTCGCCCGAGATGCCATCTTGAGGATATAACCCGTGCTGATTTTTACGGATTTGTCGTTCCCTTTGTAAACGCTCTTCATGACCTCGCTGCCGAGGCCGATATTCCGGTGAAGATCAGAATGTGCGACACTATGGGCTATGGAGTTTCGTACCCCGGTGTTGCTCTGCCGAGAAGTGTTCCGGGCATAGTTTACGGTCTGCACCACTACGCTGATGTTTCCTCGGATATGCTGGAATGGCACGGTCATAATGATTTTTATCACGGTGTTACCAACGCTGTCAATGCTTGGTTATATGGCGCATCGGGTGTAAATTGCTCGCTTCTCGGCATCGGTGAGAGAACGGGAAACATCCCTCTTGAGGCTATGGTTATGGAATATTCCGCCCTCCGCGGCACGACCGACGGTATGGATACCACGGTCATCACCGAGATCGCTGAATACTTTGAGCGCGAGCTTGATTATCATATACCGCCTATGACACCATTCGTAGGATCCGCCTTCAACCTTACCCGTGCGGGTGTTCATGCCGACGGACTCATGAAGGACACCGAAATCTACAATATCTTCGACACCGATAAGATTCTTAACCGCAAGGCTGAGGTTGCGATTTCCAACACCTCGGGTACTGCCGGCATAGCATATTGGATAAATAAGCATTTGGGTCTCTCGGGCGGAGATACCGTAACGAAGCAGTCTCCATTAGTCTTAAAGGTGAAGGAGGAGGTTGACCGCCTCTACGCCGACGGCAGAACTACACTTATGGGTAACGATGAGCTTATAGAAATCATTAACCAATATAATTCTCTTTTAAAGGAGGAATAGTGAGTGATAGTTGATAAGAATGCCAAATCCCTTGAGGAAAGAGTGTATCTGACGCTTGAGGAGGAGATTCTCTCCGGACAGCTTTCAAAAGGGAAAACTCTTACCGAGACTGCACTTTCTAACCGCCTCGGAGTCAGCAGAACTCCCCTTCGCGGCGCGCTTCACCGTCTCGCGGAAGAGGGGCTTGTTGAAATAAACCCGAACCGAGGCGCGGTGGTGGTTGGCATAGGCGACGAGGAGCTGGTTGATATCTACAAGATAAGAATTCGTCTTGAGGGGCTCGCCTCTGCCGAGGCGGCAGTACGAATATCCGATGAGGATAAGAAAAGGCTTCGTGATTCTGTAGAGCTTGCCGAGTTTTATATAGGAAAGCAGGACGCCGAGCATCTAAAGGAACTCGATTCGGAATTTCATAGAATTATCTATGAGGCGTCGGGGAATCGTCTACTTTGCAAGACCTTAAGCGAGCTTCACAGAAATATTCAGTTTTACAGGAAACGATCGCTTGGGGTGGCGGACAGACTTGAAAAATCCACCGCAGAGCATAGAGATATACTTGCAGCGATAGAAAGAGGAGATGCGGAGGCAGCGGATAAACTGACATCATCCCACGTTGCAGCGGCGCTCAACAATCTTCTCAGTGTAAATAAGTGATAACGAAAGGTAAAAAATGGGATATTCAGTAGTACAGAAAATAATAAAAAGCCACCTGATATCAGGTAAGATTAAGGCGGGAAGTGAGATAGGTCTTCGTATCGATCAGACCTTAACTCAGGATGCCACGGGCACTATGGCATATCTTCAGCTTGAGGCTATGGAGATCGACAGAGTAAAGACCGAGCTTTCGGTGGCGTATATTGACCACAATACTCTTCAATCCGGCTTTGAAAACGCTGACGACCACAGATACATACAGACGGTGGCGAAGAAACACGGCGTAAGATTTTCGCGTCCGGGAAACGGTATTTGTCATCAGGTGCATCTTGAACGCTTTGGCGTTCCGGGCAAAACTCTAATCGGCTCGGACAGTCATACTCCCACCGCCGGCGGTATTGGTATGCTTGGTATGGGTGCAGGCGGTCTTGACGTTGCGGTTGCGATGGGAGGCGGCGCGTATTATATAACAATGCCTAGAGTAATTAAAATCAATCTCGTCGGCAGACTTTCAGATTACGTCGGCGCGAAGGACGTTATTCTTGAGGTTCTTCGCATGCTTGGTGTTAAGGGAGGTGTTGGCGCGGTTATAGAATACTCTGGAGATGGAGTCAAAACGCTCTCCGTTCCCCAGAGAGCAACTATTACCAATATGGGTGCGGAGCTTGGCGCGACCAGCTCGATTTTTCCCTCTGATGAGGCAACGTTTACCTTCCTTCGCGCACAGGGCAGGGAGGAGGATTACACCGAGCTCTCGGCTGATCCTGATGCGGTATACGATGCGGAATATACGATAGATCTTTCGGCTCTCAAGCCACTTGCGGCTTGCCCGCACAGCCCCGATAATGTAAAGTCGGTAGGTGAGCTTGCGGGTATGAAGATCGATCAGGTATGTATCGGCTCTTGCACCAATTCCTCTCTCTCGGATATGCTGACAGTTGCAGCAATGCTTAAGGGAAAGACTGTTCATCCTGACGTTAGCCTTTCGATTTCTCCCGGCTCAAAGCAGGTTTATACCATGCTTGCCGAGTGCGGCGCGCTGACCGATTTGATCTCGGCAGGCGCTAGAATTCTTGAATGCGCCTGCGGTCCTTGTATCGGAATGGGCTTCTCTCCAAAGTCGGCCGGCGTCAGCCTTCGTACCTTTAACCGCAATTTCCTCGCTCGCTCGGGTACTGCCGATGCAAGCGTTTATCTTGTCTCTCCGGAGACGGCGGCAGCATCTGCAATTGCAGGAGTTTTCACCGATCCTACGAGCCTTGGCGTAGCTCCGACGGTAGAGCTTCCCGAGAGATTTATCATAAACGATAATCTTATTGAGCTTCCCGTCACGGCTGAGGAAGCGGCAAATATCACCGTAGAGCGCGGCCCGAACATTAAGCCTATTCCAAAGGGTAAGTCACCTGCCGAAAATCTTGACTGTGAGTTGATCTTAAAGGTTGGCGACAATATCACCACCGACCATATAATGCCTGCAGGTGCGAAGATTTTGCCATATCGCTCCAACGTGCCGAAACTGTCTGAATTCTGCTTCACTGTCTGCGATAAGGACTTCCCCGAAAGAGCAATGGCGAGGGGAGGCGGAGTGATTCTCGGCGGTCACAATTACGGTCAGGGCTCGTCTCGTGAGCACGCCGCACTCGTGCCTCTTTACCTCGGAGTAAAGGCGGTTATCGCCAAAAGCTTTGCCAGAATTCACGTGGCAAATCTTATTAACTTCGGAATAATTCCTATGACACTTGCAAACGAGGATGATTATGAAAAAATCAGAGAGGGCGATAACATAAAAATCGAAGGCTTCCGTGAGGCGGTAGCGAGCGAAGATAAGGCTTACTTAACCGTAAACGGAGAAAAAATTGAGTTGATTCTTAATTTTTCCTCAAGACAAAGAGAGATACTTCTCGCCGGTGGAACACTGAATTATACCAAAACAAAAGGATAATGCAAAGAAAGGTTTACAGAAATGATAGATTACACCAAAAATCTTGATGAAGCTTGTGCAAAATTCAGAAAAATTCTTGAAGGACAGCTGAAAAGAGTTGAGGATATGAAAGCCCAGGGCGACTTTACCGATTACGCAGCTCTTGAAACTATAAAAATCGGTGTTTGCGGCGGCGACGGCATCGGCCCGATAATCACAAAAGAGGCGGCGAGAGTCCTTAAATTTATGCTTTCCGATCTTGTTGATAGCGGAAAAGTGACCTTTATCGACATCGACGGATTGACTATTGAAAACAGAATCGCCTGCGGCAAGGCTATTCCCGATGACGTGATGGCAGAGCTTAAGTCCTGCGACGTTATTCTCAAGGGCCCGACAACAACACCCCAGAAGGGCGACGGAATGCCTAATATCGAGTCGGCAAACGTTGCAATGCGAAAGGCTCTCGATCTCTTTGCCAACATCCGTCCGGTCAAAGTACCCGAGGAGGGCATCAATTGGTGTATCTTCCGTGAGAATACCGAGGGCGGCTATGCGGTCGGTTCGTCCGGTTTTAACGTGACCGAGGATCTGGCGGTTGACTTTACCGTAACCACAAAGCAGGGCTCTGACAGAATTGCAAGAATTGCCTACGATTACGCAAGAAAGAACGGACGTACCCGTGTTTCACTTGTTACAAAGGCAAATATTATTAAAACCACCGACGGTAATTTCCTTGAGGATTGCCACAAGGTTGCAGCACTGTATCCCGAGATTACAACCGATGAATGGTATGCCGATATTATGACGGCAAAGCTGGTCGATCCGAAGAGAAGAAAGGACTTCCAGGTGCTCCTTCTTCCCAACCTTTACGGTGATATAATATCCGATGAGGCTGCAGAGTTCCAGGGCGGCGTAGGAACGGCAGGTTGTGCGAATATTGGTAAAAAGTACGCAATGTTTGAGGCAATTCACGGCTCAGCACCTAGAATGGTAAGAGAGGGCAGAGCAATTTATGCCGACCCCTGCTCGATGCTCCGCGCATCGGTAATGCTTCTTTCCCATATCGGCTATCAGGATAGGGCAGATAAGCTGGAGCGCGCGCTTGATATATGCACCTTTGAGGAAAAGAAGCTGGCTATCACCGGCCGCGACACCGGCGCAACCTGCGAGGAGTTTGGAAACTACGTAATGGAAACTCTGAGATCTTTGATTTAAAATGATTGATTATGTTCACTAAAAAGGATGATGGAAGCATCTTTGTGCAACCATCATCCTTTTTAGGTTTTATATCAATTTTTTTATGAGTTCTTTGATAATTATTTGGTTTTCTAAGGAAAGTTTATTATAGTCTTCAAAAATTTCAGATGTTTCATAGCTTGCAAACTTTCCTCTTAGAATATAATCAGCACTTATGTTTAATGAATCGCACAGCTTTACCATATTTTCGGGACGAATAGCTTTTTTACCTAGCTCTAAATTTGATATCATTTGGACGGACACATCCATCTTTTCCGCAAGTTCTTCTTGTGTGATTTTCATAGATTTGCGAGTAGAATTTATTCTCTCTCCCATCTCCTTTAGAATCTGTTTATCACCCATAGATTTACTCCCTTCCATAATTTACTATAATTATATAACCTATGGATTAAAGATTTAATCATCTATGGGCTGACTTTTTATATCTATGGGTGTATAATAAGAATAAAACAATAAAATATAGAGATAAAAATGATCGAAAATAATTAATTTAGCAGAGCAATGATGTACCGAATGTCAATTATTCTGCTTACAAGCTTAGCTATAGCTTAAAAATTTCATCGTATTCAACGTCCAAAATTTTTCGCAGTAGAATAATCTCATCGGGATAAAGATGCCTTTGCCCAACCTCGATCTTTGCTACGGCACTACGCGTAATGTCGCAACCCATAAGCTGAAGATGTCCCGCAACGTAATCCTGTGTAAATCCCGCCGCTTCTCTTAGCCTTCTTATGTTGTTTCCAATCTTTTTTTCAACTATATTATTCATATTTTGATCCTATTTTAGTGCAATTCTTTTAATAATAGTATAGAAAATGTTATAATAAATCTGCACCCAAATTATAGTTTTTTGGCAATCGAGTAGAACAAGTCAAAAACGATTAATCATTTTCATAGCAAAACGATTTCCCTAGAGTGCGAGTCGACAGAGCTGAGTCAACGAGGCAATAGACGATGACACACGAACGGACGAGCAAGGGTATTTATTTGTTAAAAAAATGCAAGACGCGAGGGTTTGTAAAAGGAGCGGTATTACGCTGCGTTGTTTCACTTTGGTGTGAAACAACACGTTGAGTTTGCTTAACGCAAACGTCACGCAAAAACGCTTTCGTTGCGTTTTTGCTGAGGGCTTAGCGCCGTTTTGGTACGGCGCAGATCCGTATGTTGGGCTCCAAAACAAAAACCGTACCATTTAGGCGTGTGTCCGTAAAACAGTTAAACCGACCTATGGTTACGATCATAGGTCGGTTTTTTGTTATGCACTGGCGCGGGAGCGCCCAAGGCTCCCTTGTGCAAAGGGAGCTGTCAGCGCAGCTGAC
>SVTZ01000109.1 GCA_015063525.1 Oscillospiraceae bacterium | reverse complement strand
AGAGCTTAACGTAAACGAAATAGAAGGAAAACAAAAGGAGCTTTTAGATGGGGTTCTTTGATAAATTAAAGCAAGGTCTTGCCAAGACCAAAAGCGCGATTGTCGGAAAGGTCGACGCGCTGTTTAAAAAATTCGTAAGGGTAGACGAGGATCTCTTCGATGAGCTTGAGGAGCTTCTCATATCCGCAGATATCGGTGTTAACACCACCGAGGAAATTCTCGATGAGCTTCGCGATACCGTTAAGGAAAAGAGAATTAAGGAGCCCGAGGAGGTAAAGCACGAGCTGTTTGACATTCTTCGCAGAATGATCGGTGAGCACGAGCCTATTAACCTCTCCACCAAGCCCTCAGTCATTCTAGTGATTGGCGTAAACGGTGTTGGAAAGACAACTTCCATAGGAAAAATCTCGGCAGAATTAAAAAGACAAGGAAAAAAGGTTGTCGTTGCGGCTGCTGATACCTTCAGAGCCGCTGCTGCAGAGCAGCTTAACGTATGGTGCGAGCGCGCAGGTGTTGACATTATCAAGCAGGCTGCAGGAGCAGATCCCGCCTCGGTTGTATACGACGCCATCAGCGCGGTAAAGAGCAGAGGTGCTGACGTGCTTATCGTTGATACCGCGGGCCGACTCCATAACAAAAAGAACCTTATGGACGAGCTTGCGAAGATAGACAGAGTTATAGGACGCGAGCTTCCGAATTCAGCGAAGGAGACTCTCCTTGTTCTTGATGCCACCACCGGACAGAACGCCGTTTATCAGGCGAAGGAGTTTAAGGAGGCATCGAAAATCACCGGTCTCGTGCTTACCAAGCTTGACGGAACCGCTAAGGGCGGTATCGTGATTTCAATTAAGAAGGAGCTTGGTATTCCGGTTAAATTTATCGGAGTCGGCGAGCAGATCGACGATATGAAGCCCTTTGATGCAAAAGAATTTGCAGGCGCTTTGTTTGAAGAAAACTGATTTAAGGAATAAATAATGATAACGAGTAAACAGAGAGCGCTTCTTCGCGCTATGTCACAAAATTTAGATACCATCTTCCAAATTGGGAAGGGCGGTATCACCGAGGAGATCTGTAATCAGATTTTTAACGCCCTTGAGGCAAGAGAACTTATTAAGGCAAGAGTCCTTGAGAACAGCGGATATACTGCAAAGGAGGCCGCATCGGTTATTTCCGAGGCAATAGGCTGTGAGGTTGTTTCCTGCGTCGGCTCTAAGTTCGTGCTTTACAAGGAATCCACTAAAAAGAAGCGCATCGAGATTTAATAACCGATGAAATTTACACTAAACGAGATCGATATTCTTCGCTCGGAGGTAGGGAAGCGCCTTTCCGAAAAGCGTTTTCTTCATACCCTCGGAGTAGAAGAAATGGCCGTGAAGATTGGTGAAAAATGTATGCCCGATAAGCTTGATAAGCTACGGGCCGCGGCACTATTACACGACGTTTCCAAGGAATATTCCGAGGCAGAACACTTTGAGGTGGTTGAAAAACATAAAATTTCACTTACCGACGAGGATATTGCTTCTCCCGCACTCTGGCATTCTCTTACGGCGGCGGCTGTGGTATCTGACGTGTTTTCCGACTTCGCTGACGAGGAGATTTTAAGCGCGGTACACAACCATACGGTCGGCTCTCCCGATATGTCGCTTTTCGATGAGATAATCCTGCTCTCCGACTACATTGAGGAGGGAAGGACATATCAGATGTGCATTGACGTGCGCCGTGAGTTTCTTCGCGATTTTGAAAAGGCAAAAAGCGCGGATGAATACGCCGTTGCCATTCACAAGGCCGTCGTAACTGCACTAAATAACACAATAAATGAATTCGTGTCTCGCGGAAGGAGCTATCACGAGAGGACAAAGACCACGAGGGACGCGATGCTGGCAAAATTAGAAAGGTTTAAAATGGAAAATACAAAGGATCTTATAAACTGCGATTCGGGCACCCTTGCCTGCGAGGCGGTTAAAATATTAATTGAAAAGAAGGCGCTTGACGTTAAGCTCTTTGACGTAAGAGAGAAGAGCAGTATCACCGATTACTATATCAACGTAACCGGTCGCTCAATGACTCAGGTAGCTTCACTTGCAGACGAGGTTGATGCAAAGCTTGCCGAGAGAGGCGTAAATTCGCTTCGCACCGAGGGTAAGCGCGGAAACGGCTGGATTCTCGTTGACTTCGGAGACGTTATTATCAACGTTTTTGACAAAGCCTCCCGAGAGTTTTATAATCTTGACAGGCATTTCCCTGAGGAAAGTCAGATCGATATCTCCGACCTTGTTGCTGAGGTTGACAAAAAGTTTGAAATCAATAATTCAGAGGACTAAATATATGCAGTACAATCACACAGAAATTGAAGCAAAGTGGCAAAAATATTGGGAAGAGAACGGAACCTTTAACACCGATGTATGGGATTTCTCAAAGCCTAAGTACTACGTGCTGGATATGTTCCCATATCCCTCCGGTGTAGGACTTCACGCAGGACATCCCGAGGGCTATACCGCAACCGACATTATGTCTCGTATGAAGCGTATGCAGGGCTACAACGTTCTTCATCCTATGGGATACGATTCATTTGGTCTTCCCGCCGAGCAGTATGCCGTAAGCACCGGTAATCACCCGAGCGGCTTTACGCAGGAGAACATAAAGACCTTCTCGGCTCAGCTTCGTGAGCTTGGATTTGACTACGATTGGTCAAAGATGATTGCAACGTCCGATCCCTCCTTCTACAAATGGACTCAGTGGATCTTCAAGAAGCTTTATGAAGCCGGTTACGCAAAGCGTATCGAGATGCCGGTTAACTGGTGCGAGGCACTTGGTACGGT
>SVTZ01000021.1 GCA_015063525.1 Oscillospiraceae bacterium | reverse complement strand
GGTGGAACCCTGTCTTGCGTGACCGGTACCCTTCTGCTTCCAGGGCTTTCTGCCGCCGCCGGATACTTCCGAACGGGTGAGAGTGGACTGTGTACCCTGTCTCTGATTCATAAGATAAGCTCTTACTGCGGTGTGGAGGACTGCTTCGTTTACTTTTCTGCCGAAGACCTTCTCGGAAAGGGCGATCTCGCCAACTTCCTTACCCGCCATATTTACGACTTTAATATTAGGCATTGTGTATTCCTCCTTCCGTTATGCTTTAACCGAATCACGAATGAAGACGATGCCGCCCTTTGCACCGGGAACCGCACCCTTCACTGCGATAAGGTTCTTTTCTGCGTCGATCTTAACCGCTACGAGGTTAAGTATGGTAACCTGCTCGTTACCCCACTGACCAGCCATCTTCTTATTCTTGAAGATTCTAGCAGGGTCGATAACACCCATGGAACCGGACTGACGATGTACAGGGCCTACGCCGTGTGTCATTCTGAGCTTTGCAAGGTTCCATCTCTTAATTGCGCCGGTGTATCCGTGGCCCTTGGTAATACCTGTGATGTCGACCTTCTCGCCTGCGGCGAAGGTATCGACGGTTACTACAGAACCTACTTCAAGTGCGGAGCAATCATCAAGGCGGAACTCCTTGAGATGACGCTTGGGGCTGATGCCTGCCTTCTTAAAATGACCGAGCTGTGCCTTGTTTACATTCTTCGCCTTAACGTCAGCGTAAGCAAGCTGAACAGCGTTGTAACCGTCGTTTTCAACGGTCTTCTTCTGTGCTACCACGCAGGGGCCTGCTTCAATCAGGGTTACGGGTATTACGTTGCCTTTTTCGTCGAAGATCTGGGTCATACCCAGCTTCTTACCGATAATGCCTTTTTTCATTTTTCCTCCATAGTTATTGGTTGACGGTTTTGATTTTACCTCTCGGCATCCGCCAACGTGACTTTAAGGTGGAGCCTTTCGCTCCGCGGGATTTGAAGCTCCCGTGTTTTGCTTAACTAATTAAGCCTTGATCTCGATCTCAACACCGGCGGGAAGCTCGATGCTCATAAGAGCCTCAACGGTCTTCTGACCGGGCTCGATGATGTCGATCAATCTCTTGTGAGTACGCATTTCGAACTGCTCACGGCTGTCCTTGTACTTGTGAACCGCACGGAGAATGGTTACGATCTCCTTGTCGGTAGGAAGCGGAATAGGACCGCTAACCTTGCTGCCGTTTCTCTTAGCAACGTCTACTACCTTTGCCGCTGCGGCGTCAATGATGGTGGAATCGTAGCTCTTCAGACGTACTCTAATCTTGTTCTGTGCCATTTTGTTTTCCTCCTTTTACGTTTTGCTTTACACCGTTTTAAGAAGGCGACGAGTTTTACACTGCTTCGGGCGTCTCAAACCCCTCCAACAAAATCAGTTCGGCAAGTCCCCGCAGCGACTGACGAACCGAATCAAGTAATGCAGTGTGCCTAAAAGGCCGACACTCTTGCTTCGCCCGGTTAAAATATCGGACATACTCCACGGAAATTCCCTGCTTCAAAGAGCAGCCACCTCCCGCTTCAACGCATATCAAGCTTTTACATTATACATTAAAATCTTTTAAAAAGCAAGTATTTAAGCAAAAAAAGTTAAAAATATTTTCTTAAAAAATTTACGAAATTTAACCGCTGTTTTTGTACATATTGCATAAATATTATAAAATTCCTTCAGAAGAGTACCAAATGCGGCTTGCTCGAGCTTAATTTTTTCACTTTTTTCCTATTTGTTTACATTTTGTTAATATTTTTGATGTACAATAGATAAATAGAGTATATAATATAGGCGCGCGACGCGCGCGACATATAATTAAATGAAGGAAACTGATTTATGAAAAGAATTCGGATCATAGACTTTTATATCATAACTCTGCTGATCACCGGTATTTCCGCAATCGTGCTTAGGACAAACGCGTTGCTCACAGCCTTTGACAGTCTGACACTGCAATTCACCGACAAAACGCTTATAACCATAGCCGGTGTTATAATCGCAGCTGCGGTCCTAGGCTTTGCGGCTTATGTTTTCATCGGAGACAATGAGCGCAGCCTGATTGCAAGAAACGGTAACGCGGCGACCTATATTCCCGCCGGTATAGTCAGCACGGCGCTGATGTTTATGGCGGTCGAGCGCTTTACCGACACAGGTGATTTCTATTCCGTTCCTCTGCTCGGCTGGCTGTCTGTCATTTCTGCCATTCTTTCTATTTTGTCGGTGGGCGCTTTCTTCCTCTCTGTGTTCATCGAGAAAAATGACAATTTCTATAAAGCGGCCTTCAGCCTCTGTGTCGTATTCTTCCTTGCGCTTTACGCAGCATATCTCTTCTTTAACAAGGAGGTTCACCCGACGAATTCTCCTAACAAGCTGGTTGATCAGATGGCCTATTTGTTTTCCGCCCTCTTCTTCCTCTTTGAAACGAGGATATATCTCGGCCGCGCGAAATGGCGTCTCTACGTCGCTTCCGGCCTTGCGGCCACCCTTCTTTCGGCATATTCGGCAATTCCCTCGCTTATCGTTTATTTCACAAACGGATACACCGTCTCCGACAGTATAATAGAGAGCGTTCTCACACTTACCCTTTCTGTATATATTTGCTCAAGGGTTCTTCAGACGAGAGGACTCTCTTCGGAAGAAGAATGCAGCGCGGCAAAAAGCATCGCCGCACTCGCCCTGAGCCGTGAGGAGGAGATTGAGGAGCATCGCAAGCTCTCCCGCGCGCAGGAATCTGTTAATATGGAAGAAAACCAGGTCGCAAAGGATGCGGCTAATTACACCTTTGACATTCCCTATACGGATACCGTAACCGACTTCAATCCTGAGGGCGCAGACGTAGATCTTAATCAAAATTACCCGGACTAAGGACGAACGTCGCCCTTGGCAGATCGGAGATTTGTATGAAAAAAATACTCGTCATCGACGGAAACAGCATAATAAACCGCGCATACTACGGTATGCGCCCTTTAACTACAAAAAGCGGGAAGACGACCCACGCAGTTTACGGTATGATAAACATAATATCCCGTCAGCTCTCTGCCCTAAAGCCGGATTACGCGGCCGTGGCCTTTGACCTGAAAGCACCCACCTTCCGTCACAAGATGTACGAGGGCTATAAGGCGGGCAGACACCCGACCCCAGAGGATCTTATCTCGCAGTTCCCCGATGCGAAGGAATGCCTTTCGCTTATGGGACTTCACGTTTTAGAGCTTCCGGGCTACGAGGCCGACGATATTCAGGGTACGGTAGCTAAAATGGCGCACGGACAGCCTGATACCGAGGGATATATTCTCTCGGGAGACCGAGACCTTCTTCAGCTTATCGACGATAAGGTAACCGTCCTTCTCGCCACCAACACCGAGACAAAGGAAATGAACCGTAACGCCTTCCGCGAGGAATACGGAATAGACCCCGATCTTTTCGTCGAAATGAAGGCGCTGATGGGCGACTCCTCCGACAACATTCCCGGCGTCGCGGGCGTGGGAAAGAAGACCGCGGCATCTCTAATTGAAAATTTCAACACTCTTGAGGGAATTTACGAGAACATCGAGGACAAGCGAATCTCCAAGGGCGTTCGTGAAAAGCTTATCCGCGACAGGGATAACGCATTTCTCTCAAGGGAATTGTCAAAAATAATCACAGACGTACCTCTGGGAATGAGTCTTTCCGACCTTGAGAGAAAACCCGTCGACAACGGCGGCCTTTATAAAAAATTTACCGAGCTTGAGCTTAATTCGCTTATCGTAAAGTTTGGTCTCAGCGAAAAGAGCATCGAGCCGACTCCTGCTGAGAAGACGGAGGAACAGCTTCTCGACACGAGAAATTTATACACAAATTTTGGTGCAGAGATGATTGAAAAATCGGTCATATCTCCCTTCTCTATGGAGATTTTGAACGGTATAGTTTACATTTCCTCTCAAGATCATCATTTTTCCTACTCCGGAGAGCTTTCAGATATTAAGGAAATTTTTGAAGATGCAGAGCTTATCTGCTTTGACGGAAAGGCCCTGTATCACACACTGAGAGATGCAGGCTGTGATCTCTCCGATACAAAATTCGTCGACATCCTCCTCTACGCCTACGTTCTTAATCCCGGCGGCGGAAATCCGACGCCGGAGTCACTTGCCACCGCATTCATAGGGAAAACTCCACTTTCGGGAGTTCCCTGCGAGTCGCTTTTTCCCGAGATCGAAGCCGAGATGAAAAAGCAGATATGCTCTATCGGCGCAGAGAGCATTCTCTCTGATATCGAGCTTCCCTTGCTGAAGATACTTGGCGATATCGAGGAAACCGGCTTTATGATCGACACCGTGGGGATGGCCGAGTACGCTGAGGCCCTTGAGTCGCTGGCAAATGACCTTACAGGCAGGATCTATATACAGGCAGGCCGAGAGTTTAATCTCAATTCACCAAAGCAGCTCGGTGAGGTGCTCTTCGAGGATTTGGGACTTCCCTGCAAGAAGAAAAAAACAAAAAGCGGCTACTCCACCGACGCGCAGACTCTCGAGGAGCTTCGCTCCTATTCTCCGATAATCGACGATATTCTTGAGTACCGTCAGGTCACCAAGCTTCACGGTACTTATGCCGCGGTTTTACCTAGCCTAGCCGACGAAAACGGACGAATTCACACCGACTTCAAGCAGGCGCTGACCGCCACGGGACGTCTCTCAAGCGCGGAGCCTAACCTACAGAACATTCCCATCAGAACCAAGATGGGCAGACAGATGCGTAAATACTTTATTGCGAAAAAGGGTTACTCGCTTGTAGACGCCGACTACTCGCAGATAGAGCTTCGTCTTCTCGCCCATATTTCGGGCGATTACACTATGCGCGAGAGCTTTATTTCAGGCGAGGATATACACCGAAGAACGGCCGCGGCTGTGTTCGGTATGCCCGAGGATCAGGTTACAGATGAGATGCGTAAGCGCGCAAAGGCGGTCAATTTCGGTATTGTTTACGGTATTGGCGGCTTCTCTCTGGCGAAGGACATTGGTACGAGCGTTGCCGAGGCCACGCAGTATATCAAGAACTACAAGATGAACTACCCCGATATAGACCGCTATCTTGACGAGGTAGTCAAGGACGCCGAGCGCGACGGCTACACCACCACAGCCTTTGGCCGCCGCAGATACATTCCGGAGATCAACTCGCAGAACGGAAATATGCGCGCCTTCGGCAGACGTGTCGCTATGAACGCACCCATTCAGGGCACTGCGGCAGATATTATGAAGCTGGCGATGCTCCGTGTTGACTCCGCCTTAAAACGCGAGGGGCTTGACGCTAAGATCGTAATGCAGGTCCACGACGAGCTTGTAATAGAGGTAAGAGACGAGCAGGCCGAGAAATGCTGCGAGCTTGTCCGTAGGGAGATGGAAGCCGCCGCAGAGCTTTCTGTTCCGCTTACAGTCGACGTAAGCGTCGGTAAGAATTGGCTGGAGCAGGAGTAGTTTTTAAATTCGAAATTTGAAATTCGGAATTCGAAATTTAAAGCAGTTTGGTTTTATTTAAAATTTAAGAGCCTTGACAAATGTGTCAAGGCTCTTTTTACGTGCTTTTTATCAATAAATCAGCAGTTTTTTAATTCCGGTAAGCTTTCCTTCGGGGTTATCGGCGGCAAAAACGCTCTCGGAGATATCGTTATCTCTCGCTACCTTCAGGCTCGAGGTGTGGAAGCGCTTTGCAACCGAGAAAAGGGTGTCGGAGGGAGTGGGATAGTAGACTGTTATTCTTGCTCCGACCGACTCGTAGGACTCGCCGTCAGCCTTTGATGAAGAAAGTATCCTTTCGCGTCCCTCCTCGCATACGGTGACCTGGCTTTCAAGAGTGCAGGTGGCATAAAGCTTATTGGCATCGAGAGACGCGCTTGCTCCGGAGGCGAAGATCTTGGCATCAACCTGAAGATTTTCGTCATTTTGGCAATCGATATTTACACTCGTCGCGAATGGCGAAGCAAATTTCAAGCTGACGTATGATATATTTTCGTCAACCATCTCGGAGGCGATACCGCTGTAACGGACTTCACCGACAATATTTACTCTGCCGCCATCTCTCTCAACGCGATCGATCTTAGGCGTTGCGGTAAGGAAAACCACCTCGTGCAGACCCTCGGAATCGATCTCGGATCTGTCAAGCTCGGCATTATGGCTACCCTTCACCGATGCGGAGGAAACGAGCTTCAGGTAGGAGAAGTCCTCGTAGGTGTTCTCGGTAGGACGGTTTTTAAGATAACAGTCAAGCAGAAGCTCTACCGGCTCATTACTCTCGCCGATAATACAGAACTCTACGATGCCCGAAACAACCACTTCACAGCCGTTTTCGTCGGCGTTCACGTCGGACTTAAGCGAGGTTACCGAAAGCTCGGGAGTAAGGCTCATATCGGCTCTCACGCCGTCAAATTCTATATTCTCCTCAAAGCCAACGACCTTCTCAACACTGTATGCGGGAGCGTCGCCGTTTGCGACAACCGCCATCATACGAAGCTTTCCCTTGACGCATACACAGTCGCCCTCAGCCTCGACAGAATCAACAGTTGTCTCGGCATCCGAGTAGATCACCCTTACCTCGTCGGCAATAGCGCCGTCAAGACGAGCGAGCTGCTCAGCGTATTCCCTCTCGGCGACGGAGGAAAGCCTGCTGCTGCGTACCTCAACGCTCTTAGCATTCACCTCAGGAGTATTATCGCCCTCAAAGGCGCTTCCCGACACAGATACCGAGCAGCTTTCGGACAGCTTTACGCTTCCTACAAGCGAGGACTTTGCGGATATTTTGCGAGGACCGACGAGCCTTACCGAATAGCCCGAAACGCGGGTGTCGGAAATAGAGTCTCTGTAGTTCTCACCCGAGCATTTTACAGAATAGTCGTAATCCGAGGTAAACTCCACGGATGAAAGATTACTCTCGGAGTCAAGGTAAACCACGTTATAAACGACCACTCCGGAGAACTCCACCTCATCACCGCCCGCAAATCTGCCCGATGGGCGAAGAGAAGCCTCGGTAAAGAGAATTTTACGCACGTCGCCGAGATAATCGGGCAAGGAATAGTCGGCCTGGCTCTCGGTATAGACGTCAGCGCACTTTGTATTTTTCAAATAACTCGTTTCGGTTTTAATTTCCATATAAAAATCCCCACTTTCGTTTTTTCATTCATTAGAATTTATGCGAAAGCGGGGAGAAATATTACGTTTTAAATAAATTACGACTTATCTCATTTTTGATATCATAGGTATCGCGACGGTTGCCGCAAGAACACAGCCGGCAATTCTCGACACGAGAGGAGCGACGCCAAACAGGCCGAGAATGAAATCTATGCCATAAATAACAAGGAATATCGCAATCAGCATCAAAACCAGCCTAAACCAAGCCTTGAAGCCAAAGGTTAAAAGCGTTCCGAGCGTAAACAACACAAGTCCGCCGTAATACAGTACTCCGGCAATGCTGAGAAGGCTCGCGAAGAAGGGGATAAAGGAAAGCACGTCGGCGAAAAAACCAACAAAAATCATTACACTTGCCGCGCTTGACAAAATCGCGCCTATTGTTCTAAAAAAATTTCTC
Organism: Oscillospiraceae bacterium; assembly: GCA_015063525.1. Taxonomy (GTDB): domain Bacteria; phylum Bacillota; class Clostridia; order Oscillospirales; family CAG-272; genus UBA1740. The sequence continues at coordinate 13,777 of SVTZ01000021.1, read as the reverse complement.
ATAAACCTTTTCTCCTTTTTTATTTTGATTGTAAGATACTTTAATCTATATGCTCAGAGCATTAATGGGTTTGAGCCAAATATGACCTTTCAGATTATTCAAGTCCCATTGACTGCATCAAACGTTTATTGAATTCTTCTGCCGTATTATAGCCCATCTTTTTCTGACGGTGGTTCATTGCCGCAACCTCGATAACTACCGAAAGGTTACGTCCGGGAGAAACGGGGAGAACTATGCTCGGAACGCTTATACCGAGAATCTCGGTAGTTCTCTCGTCAAGACCGAGACGGTCGTACATCTTGTCATTCTGCCAAGCCTCAAGGTTGATGACGAGGTCGATCTTCTCGCTCTCCTTGACAGCACCCATACCGAATAGTCTTCTTACGTCAACGATTCCAATGCCGCGAAGCTCAACGTAATGGCGGATTATCTCGGGAGCCTTGCCTATAAGAGTGGTGGCCGAAACGCGCTTTATCTCAACGGCGTCGTCGGCGATAAGACGGTGGCCGCGCTTAATAAGCTCAATAGCAGTCTCACTCTTACCGACACCCGAGTCACCGAGGAGCAGAATACCCTCGCCGTACACCTCGACAAGAACACCGTGGCGCGTGATACGCGGTCCGAGCTCTACGTTAAGGAAGGCGATAAGCGCCGCCATAAAATCGGAGGTGGACTTTGCCGTACGAAGCAGCGGCACGCGATGCTTCTCTGCCAGAGCAACGATGTCATCTTCGACAGGAAGAGAAGAGGTGTAGATAACTCCCGCGGGCTCGGTTTTGAAGAAATCGTCAAGCTTTGCAAGCCTCTCCTTCTTAGTAAGCTTTGAAAGATACATATTCTCAACCTTACCGATTATCTGCAGTCTCGCCTGCTCGTAATAGTCGTAGAAGCCTACGATCTGAAGTCCGGGACGGTTTACTCGGCTACAGGTTATATCAATATTCTCGGGAAGGTCGGGCAAATGCAGAGTCTCAAGCGAAAATTCGCTTATGACATTCGACAGCTTTACCGAATAGATTTCTTCCATTTTATTCCTCTCCTTTCGGCGGCTTAAATAACTTTACAAACATATATTACCATAATTTATAGATAAATGCAATAGATTTTTTGCTTTTAGGTAATTTTCTCGATATTGTTCATCCTATATGTCTTGATTTCTTTACATAAATCTGCTAAAATATAATGCGAAATAAAGCACAGGAGAGGACGCAAGATGAAAAAATTTCTTTTATCCCTCGTTATATTGGCAATGCTGATAACAGCGGTGGGCTGCAGGAAGGAAAAATATCCGCCGGTAAAAAGCAGCGACGAGGAGGCTGAGGTAATAATGACCCTCTCGCTTGACGGTGAGGAATACGAGGTTAAATACGAACTTTACCGCGCACTGTTTTTAAGTAACAGACGGTCGGTTGACGGCGGTGACGAGTCGGTATGGTCGGGAAGCGAAAAGGACGCGTATATCGCCTGTATAAACGAAACAATCGAGAAGAAGGCCTCCGATATCTACGCCGTACTTCACCTGGCAGAGAAGCTTAATATCGATCCCTATTCACGTGAGGTAGAGGAGCAGATCGACGAGTATATAAGAATAAGCGTTGAGGGAAACGATGCTGACGTTATCGGCTTCGGCGGCGACTACGATGCATATCTTGCATCTCTTGCCGAGCAGGGACTTAACTACTCGGTGCAGGAATTGCTAATCAGATATTCGATTCTTCTTGAAAGAATAAACGAATACTATAAGGGCATAGAGGACGAGGCTCTCGGAGCTATTGCGGGAGAGTACGAATACAGCGAGGAGGACGTGCGCGCCTATTATTTCGGTGACGGCTGTGCGCGGTTGCTTCACGCATATATTCAGGATGGTGTAAGTCCCGACACATATGCCAAAATGGGCAGAATAAGAGAGGGGATGCTGGCGGCTGACGGCGAGCTTGCGGTCGCACTCTGCATCATCAATAACACCTCGGTAACACCTACCGATCTTATAAAGGACAGACAGCTTACCGGCATTATTGTGGGTAAAAACACTCTCAGCGAGGATTACACCGACTATACTGACGCAGCCTTTTCGCTTCTACCGAGAGAGATAAGCGAGATCATTACGGTAAACGACGGTGTTAAGGGATATTACATTATTTATAAGTTGGATAAAACAGAGGAGCATCTCGAGCGTTGCTATGGCGACATTGTAAGCTCTTACCTTGACGATCTTATCGGAGGAGAACTACTTTCAATAGCCGACGATCTTGTAAATAGCGCAGAATACGAGAATTCTTACTCAAAAATCAATCACGGGGAAATAAATTTTAAGTAAATGACAAACCGTGAATTTGTTGATCAATATAATCTCTCGGGCGCACTGCCCGTCGATCCTTCAAGCAGAGTGATCCCCGCCTCCTCATATGCCGAGGCACTGGCGGACTTTCTCGGCGAGCATTTTCGCGGTCTCATCAGGGTGGAAAAGAGGCTTGACACGGCGGAGTCGGTGCTTATCTCGCCCGAATACGCGGCATTTTTCTTCAAGACTCTCTTAACCTATATATACGGCAGAGTGTTTCTTACCCTGCTAATCTCATCCGAGATCGACAGGCTCGTTACGCTTATCGAGTCGGAGGAAGACCTGCCCCTCAGTGACAAGGAAATGCGATTTCTAATCAAAACGGCGAGAAACGCAGGAATGGATATTATGCCGGCCGAAAAGAGCATAAAGCTCACTCTTCGCTATTCCGACGCGGCTATCAGAAGAGTCTACGCTGTCTCACCCGCGGACGGCAGAGTCAGAATGCTCTCAAAGCTTAGCGAGATTTTCTTTTGCGGAGCAAAATATACGAGAGCAAGCGAGCCCGCTAAGCAAAATTCAAAAAGCGACAAGAAATAAAATAAGCAAAAAGGCAATATCTCGCATAACGCTTGATATTGCCTTTTTGTTTGGTGAAACGAAAAATTTATGTTTTTCTTTATTTTAGGTTGACAATATCCTAAAATTTGTGTATAATAATATACGAGGTTTGAATCTGTCTGCTTGCAAGCAAGTTTGAACGAGTATATTTCATGAAGCGTGCAAAAATCACTTGATTTTTGTGGCAATGCCGACAGCATTGCCGTAAAATTCGTATTTCGAATTTTACATCATGCGGATTATAATATTGTAATCTTAAAAAGGAAGGATTAATAATGAACCTGAATACCAAGCAAATTGTTTCGATTTCCGAGGCGAACCAGAACTTTTCCCGTGTGGCAAGAATGGCTGACAAGAACGGAGAGCTTTATATTTTTAAGAATAATAAACCCAAATACAAATTGGTGGATATCGAGCAAGATACCACGATAGAAATGACTGACGATGAGAAAATCGACTTTGTAGCGGCACGTATTCTCAAGCTCTACCGCCCCGCCTTTGAGGAGCTTGCGAAATGATCAAATTCAGTCAGGAAAAGGTGCTTTTGTTGCACAAACTCATTACAGAAGAAACGGGCGGCGACCCGAATGTAAGAGATATTGCTCTCCTCAATAGCGCACTCGAATCGGCGTTTGCCACTTTTGATGGAAAAGAATTGTACCCCACAAAGAAAGAAAAAGGCGCACGCCTCGGCTTTGCGCTGATCTCCAACCACGCGTTTGTTGACGGAAACAAGAGAATCGGAATGTACGTTCTTCTCACATTTCTTGAAACCAATGGGGTCAAGCTCCGCCCCACCAATGCCGAGGTCACTCGCGTAGGTCTTGCCGTTGCGGCGGGAGAGATGAAGTATCAGGAGCTGCTTGAGTGGATTATGGAGAATGAAGCGTAAGTTTCTGAAGGTATAGTACAATAAAATGAACACATATAACGGAATACCAATATTTGAATATAGTTTGTTGGCTCACAGTATAATTTTCACCTTATTGTTTATCGGCTTGTCTGCTGCTTTCGCTTTTTGGATTTATACGTCGCTAACAATGAAAAACCCCAAAGGAAGGCAACACCTAAAAAAGCTGAAAGAAAAAGCAGAAAACGATGAACTCGCAAAAAAGCGATTGGTGAAAATTGAACTTAAGAACAAGCGCAGACGAAAGCGTAATAAAGAAAATATAATTATCGATGTTGTGATTTGGTGTCTCTCAGTATGTATGGCTGCCGTAATCTTGGCTTGGGGTGTTATCCCGGGATGGACTGATTATGTTAAGAAGGATTACCTCATCTATACGGGAGAGATTACAGTTTACAATCAAATGAAACGGTCGCGCATAGAGCTTGAGGATGGTACTACCATTTGGGGTATAGGAGATTTCGATGAAGAAAATACATACGGAACTGTAATTTATTCAAAGAGAACTAAACTATTTCTTGGAGGAATCAATTGACATTTTAGTGTTGGAGGAAAGAGCGTGCAAAAAGAAAGTTCCGTTTTTTTGTTGAGGCTTACGTGGTACACAATAGAAAAACAGCAAACCTAATAAAGGAATATTACAAAAAGATCGTTAAAGAATATTTGGATTAGAGGTTACATATGGCAAAAGGCAGAGAATTTTATACGGAATATCCCGAAAATCCACCCGATTGGTATTGGGAAGCAGGACTTCACGATGCGTGTATCATTGGCGCGGAAGCATACGAGTTTCCGTTTGATTATAACAAGTACACGGCAGAGAAAAACAAATACGTTCGAAATATGCTCTCCTTGAAAATTGATGCCAAAGGTGCGCTTTACGATTTTCGTGTGAAAGGGATTCGATTTTTTAACTATAAAATGCCGCCCGAAAGCCTTGATATTGCAAGTATTGAACTGTCAGAGAAAAACAAGGTATGGTGGCTTGCAGATCAGCTAACCGAAAATAACGGCAGATATGAGCTTGATATTTTGCTTGAAATATGTGTTCCTCATCAAAAGCAGTTCCACCTCAAGCTCCGCTTTGACCGCGTGGAAGTGGATAGAAAGTGATTTGGTGCAAGGTATGGAATTGCTATTCGAAATATTTTTTGAGGTGTACATAGAGCTTATGATGTATATCGTTTCCGAAGAAAAGGCAAGCTCAAAAAAATATAGAGCTTTGGCAATTATTATTGCAACGATTTCTATGCTCGGGAACTTGGCTTTGTTTATATGGGGTGGTATATTGCTCTTTGAACGGCATAACTTTTGGGGGCTTGCGCCGATTGCCATAGCACTTATATGGTCGCTTGTGCAAATATTCCTTGGATTTGTATTAGATCAAAAGAAGAACAAATAACGGCTAAGAAAGGCGGTGAGCATATGAAAATTAAAAGAAGCGAAAAAATGATTATTTTCATATTCATCATTATTATCGTTTTGCCAATTGCGCTAATATATCTGTTATTCAAGCTTCTTGCCACACCATTCGATTACATAAAATACAAGCGTTCAAGGTATCAGCAAGATTTTCCACACAAATATTCTTGGCTCAGCGAGCCGCATTTTGACAATGCTGCGTACACCGCTATCAAAGAAAATAATCTTCCCGTCGAGTATATCAAATGGAGTGAGGATTATAATCTTTGCGGCTATTTTGTGTATAAGGACATATTGCTTGATTTTACAGAGCCGTTCTTTTTTGATGAGGAAGGAAAGATTTTTCTTCAATTACCCGATGAAAACAAGTCGGAAGAAACTGCCGATGATGAAACATCGGAGGAGGAAAATAGCGATAAAAGCTTGACGGTGGAAGAAACAAAGGAGCTTATTCTTGATGGCTTCCGCAATAGCGTGCCAGGGCGCGAGTGCCAGAGAATTGTATTTTTCTATTCTCGCAAAGACGTTGAGCGTGATTACAAGGAAGAAGGGCTTAACGCAATGCGCAAGCTTGACGATTTCATTATTTATGAAAAAGGCGAATTGGCAAAGGTAATCAAGGCTTTTGTTGATAGCGTAGAAGACATACAATAATCGACATCATCCAAGGAAGAGTAGTGTGATATAATAGGAACAACACATAGTCAATCAAAATCGAATAACTTCGGATAAAAATGTTGTCCCTATTACACTTCACTTGTAGCGTGTGTGCAAATAGGGACAATGTTTTTCTTCAATTTTATATTTTCACGGACGACCGATGGTCGCCCCTACGATGTTGGTTGTAAATCTTTTGTAGGGGCGCGCATTGCGTGTCCGTTTTTATGCAGCCTTCTGAAGCTCCTTAATATCTGCGGCGTTAAGCATATTCTCTATAAATATGCCATAGCCCTCTGTCGGATCTGCTACCAGAACATGGGTGACTGCGCCTATAAGCTTTCCGTTCTGGATTATGGGGCTGCCCGACATACCGCGGACGATGCCGCCGGTCAGCGACTTCAATGTCTCATCGGTGACGCGGATGCGGAAGGATTTCGAGCCGGTGGAGTCTTCGTCGATGTCGTAGATCTCAATTTTATACTCGGCGGTCTTTCCATTTTTTAAAGTCGAAATAATAGTCGCCTCACCCTCGGTGACCTCGCCGCGGTGGCCGATAGGAATAGCCTTTTCGGATAGGGCGGCAGTATCGGTAAGGATGCCGAAAACACCGCACTCGCAGTTGATCGTCAGGTCGCCCATATCCTTCTCGGTAAGAATTCCGCAAAGCTCGCCCGGCTTCCCGCACTCTCCTTTATGAATTCCGCCGAGGATAACTCCGCATACCTCGCCGCTTTCCATAGAAATGACCTCGCCGCTTTCTGAGTCGCAAATCCCGTGGCCGAGACCGCCGAAAAGTCCGGTTTTCGGGTCGATAAAGGTTACTGTACCAAGCCCTGCCGCACCGTCACGAAGCGAAACGCCGATTTTATACTCGCCGTCCTCAAAGGTGGGGCGGATCTCAACGCCGATCTCGCTCCCCTGATGCATAGCGCGTATGGTTAGGCTCTTACCGCCCGATGTCTTTACGATTTCCTTAACCTGTGCGGCGCTCGACACGCTGACGCCGTCGACGGAAAGAATAATATCGCCGCACTTAAGCGCGGGAATTCCTGTTGACTCTGTAACTGTAACGTACTTCTGGCGTATTTTTACGCCGAAAACACCACCGCCCGGAATAAGACTTACCGTCTCATCGCTCTGCTTTGAGTCTCCTAAAAATAGATCAAGGAAGCGAGAGCCAACCTTAACGTTATCCGATAGCGCGGGAGCTGTGTCGATTTCGGTCTCACCATGGAAGGAGGCGACCGTACACTCTTCCCTACATTCTGATTTCTCCGCGGAGGCGTGTAGCCCTGTGTGTGCGAGCATTATACATATACTGAATATAAAGCAAAACGCTTTAGTTACTTTTTTATTTATCATCGCTTTTTCCTTCTTTTGTGAAACTTGATTTGCTATGTATTACTTTGCTCAATAATCGGCCGCAATATGTGTAACAAAAAGAGGAAATTGCGTTTGTTTTGCCTTAAAATATAAATATTTATTTACAAAAACAAAAAATCTCCCGAAAAGCGAGAGATTTTTATATAGAAAATTGATAATATATTATTTTCCTTGTTCTTTAAGCGCGGCACGTTTTTGCGCCTGCATTCTCTTACGGGCAGGAGTGTCGAGAATAACCTTACGAAGGCGGATAGACTTAGGAGTAACCTCGATAAGCTCCTCGTCGGTGATAAACTCGATAGCCTCCTCAAGAGAGAGCTGAACGGGGGTGATAAGCGTAAGCTTTTCATCAGCACCCGAGGAACGGATAGCGGTCAAATGCTTTTCCTTGCATACGTTAACCTCGATATCATCGGGCTTGGGATTTTCACCGACGATCATACCCTCGTAAACGGGGGTTGCAGGGCCGATAAAGAGAGGACCGCGGTCCTGTGCCTGATAGAGGCCGTAGGTGGTAGAGATACCCTTCTCCGAAGCGACAAGAGAGGATGTAAATCTCGTCTTGATCTCACCGCGGAATGGCTCGTAGCCTGCGAACAGCGAAGAAATCAGTCCCTCTCCGCGCGTGTCGGTAAGCAGCTCTGATCGATAGCCGAAGAGACAGCGTGTGGGAATGGTATAATAAAGCTTCTGACGTCTGCCGTGAAGCTGCATATCGTCAAGAGTTCCCTTTCTCGAGCCGAGCTTCTCCATTACCGAGCCCATATATTCCTCGGGAACGTCGATTATTACCTTCTCGATAGGCTCGCACTTAACGCCGTCAATTTCCTTGTAAAGCACGCGGGGGTTGGAGCAGCAAAGCTCGTAGCCTTCACGGCGCATATTTTCGATAAGAATTGAAAGGTGCATCTCACCTCGTCCCGCAACGCGGAAGGAGTCGGTGGTCTCGCCGTCGCTTACGCGGAGAGACACGTCCTTAAGAAGCTCCTTATAGAGCCTTGCGCGAAGGTGACGTGAGGTAACGAACTTACCCTCCTTACCTGCGAAGGGAGAGTCATTGACCGAGAAGGTCATCTCCATCGTAGGCTCGCCGACCTTTACGAACTCAAGAGGCTCGACCTTTGCGGGAGAGCAGACGGTGTCGCCGATGGAAATATCCTCGCAGCCGCTAAAGCAGATAATATCGCCAACCTGCGCCTCGGTTACGGGAACACGCTTAAGTCCGTCGAACTGATATATGGAAACTATCTTTGCAGGTCTGGATTTTCCGTTGCCGTGATAGTTGCATACGGCAACACCTTGTCCCTGCTTTATCATACCGCGCTCAATACGTCCGATACCGATACGGCCGACGAAATCGTTGTAGTCGATAGATGAAACGAGAAGCTGAAGAGGCTCGTCCTCCTCGCCGTCGGGTGCGGGCATATATTCTAAGATTGTGTCAAGAAGGGGTGTCAGATCCTTACCGGGTGTGTGAGGATCAAATGACGCAGTACCTGCTCTGCCCGAGCAGAAGAGCATAGGCGAGTCAAGCTGCTCGTTGGTCGCGTCAAGCTCAAGGAGAAGCTCAAGCACCTCGTCTCCGATCTCATCAAGACGGGCGTCGGGACGGTCGACCTTGTTAACTACTACAATAACGCGATGGTTCATCGCCAAAGCCTTCTCAAGAACGAAACGGGTCTGAGGCATAGGACCCTCGGCCGCGTCAACAAGGAGAATAACGCCGTTTACCATCTTAAGTATACGCTCAACCTCGCCGCCGAAATCGGCGTGGCCGGGAGTGTCGATAACGTTTATCTTAACATCCTTGTAGTGAATTGCGGTGTTCTTAGCAAGAATGGTAATACCGCGCTCGCGCTCAAGATCGTTCGAGTCCATTACGCGATCCTCGGTCTCCTGATTCTCGCGGTAGATACCGCCCTGACGAAGCATCTCGTCAACAAGGGTCGTCTTACCGTGGTCAACGTGTGCAATTATAGCAATATTTCTTAAATCGGTACGCTTCATTTTTCGTAGCCTTTCAAAAGATAAAATTTCAACCTTAATATTTTAACACAAAATGCGACAAATTGCAATGCCTTTTTATGCTAAAATGAATAAAATATGCAAAGGAAAATTGTCAATTTAGCACAAATTCAGCTTTTTAGCTGTGAAGAAAAAATTAATCGTGCTCGCCGTAAGTCCAACCCTCGCCGTTTATCTCGTGAGCGCGTGTGATGCTGACGAAGGCGGTCTTGTCTATGCGCTTAATAACGTTCATAAGATCGGCGTATTGGCGCATTGTGAAGGTGACGGAGAGAACGGTTTTGGGCTCGCCCGAATAGCCGCCGGTTGCAACGAACATAGTGGTAGTTCGCCTTACCTCCTCGCGAATGGCAAGATTTATCTCCTCGTGTTTATCGGAGACGATCTGTGCAGTTAAAGCCCTACCGCGACCGATAAAGATCCTGTCAATAACCATTGCACCGATCCATGCAGAAATGATGCCAAGAAGAGTGTGTATCAGATCCCCTATAACGAAAAGACCGAGAACAACAGTCGTTGCATCTATAATGAAAATAACCGTAGAGCTTTTCCATTTCTTAAAGAACCTACATAAAATGAAGGCTAAAATATCCATTCCGCCCGTAGAGCCGCCGCCGAGGAAGGTCAGCGCGCAGCCTGTTCCAACACAGAGACCGCCGAAGAGTGCGCTGATGATAAGGGCGATATCGGCGTGTACCGATCCCTGAAGATAGAATATACCGCCAAGGACGTCCGGGGAAACAAGATGCATAAACATCGAGATCGCCACGGGATAAATTATGGTAGAAGCAAGTGTCTTTATGGCGAAATCCCAGCCGAGGAAGAAAAGGCCGAGAAAGAAGAGCACCCAAGTAATAACGCCGATAACTATGTCGATGGGGATCGCCGACATTATAACATTATCGATGATAATCGAAAGACCGGTAACGCCCCCCGTAACTAGGTCAAAGGGCACGACAAATATCGCGCATCCAAAAGCAAGCACGAGCGTGCCAAATATAACGAGAGATAGATTTTTAAGCTGAAGAAGCAGCTCGGCTTTTGTATATTTGATTTTTATACTCATAATTATTACCTTTCATTTTTTTACTTTAATAAAAGGATATTCTAATTATATATTTTACCATAAATAAGAAAGGTTTTCAAGAAAAAGCGGATATTTTTTGAAAAAACACTAAAATGTGTCGTTTGGAGAGGCTTTGCTTGACAATTCGGTAAACTTAGGATATAATTATTATGGAAATAAAACGCAAAGGAATTCCATATGACAGAGATAAACAAACAGGATTTTACCTCAAAGCTATCGAAGATATTTTCGGCAAACGGCCTTTCATCCTACCTCTCGCTTGAGAGAATGGAAAAATTTTACACGCTGACAGTGCGTATGCTTGAGGAAAATGAAAAATATAATCTTACCGCAATAACCGACCCCGATAAGATAATACTTAACCACTACGCCGACTGCGTTGCAATGGCATCAAAACTGAAGAAGGGCGCGAGCATAATTGACGTTGGCTGCGGCGCAGGATTTCCCTCCCTGCCGCTGGCGATAGTGCGTCCTGATCTGAGGATCACTGCGGTGGACTCTACCGCAAAGCGGATAAATTACGTCTCCGAGACGGCAAGGATGCTTGGCCTTGACAACCTCACAGCAGTAGTGATGCGCGCCGAGGACGGCGGAAAATCGCCCGAATACCGTGAAAAATTCGACTACGCTACCGCGAGGGCGGTTGCCGAGATGCGTGTGCTTTCGGAGCTTTCGCTCCCCTTCGTTAAGATCGGCGGACAGATGGTCGCTATGAAGGGCAAAAACGCCGAATTTGAGCTTTTCTCGGCAAGGAAGGCTATTGCCACCCTTGGCGGCAGAAACACTCTCTGCGAGAATATTACGCTGAAGGGCGAGGGCGAGACGCTGACCCATCCCCTTATTATTATAGACAAAAAAGATAAAACGCCCGCAAGCTTCCCGCGCCCGTTTGCGCAGATATCCAAGAAGCCGCTATAAAAGCAAAAAAGCCGTCACTTGACGGCTTTTTTGTTACTTCTTTTAAATATATTTAAAAATCCGATAATTTTGCTCCAAACCGCGCGGCGGCGAGCGCCCTTTTGCTTGACCTTAACCTTTTTGACAATCTCATCCTTCTCAAGCTCACCGATGTTAATGTTCTTGCCCTTTTCTACGCGCTCACGATACTCGGCGTGAGTGTAAAGCGCAACGTTTGCAACGAACTCACATACCTCGGGGCTCTCAAACTCGGTCTTTTCGTGTCCAAGCCAGTTAAGCTCAGCGGCATACTCATCGTGGAGCAGAGTCCAAAGGCTCTCCTTGCCGTCAGCCCATAGGAGATTATATATCTTGTAGCAGCGGCCCGCGGAGAGGTTGAGGAAGCTCTTTTTCAGCGGAACGTACATACCGCGCTGCATAAGGAATTCTTTCACCTTCTTATAAACGACAGGAACCTGGCCGTAATATTTACGGAAAAGTCTTGCACGCGACTGATCTGAGTAGACTCTGTGATGGACGAGAGTACCGTCAATTCTGCCGACGCGCTCCGCAAGCGACATAGCCGAGCAGACGAAAGCCACGTCCTCGAAAACGTAGAGCTCGGGGTCGAAAATAAGCTTCTTATCTCTGATAAACGAGGTACGGAAAAGCTTGTTCCATACATAACCCGTGGTACTGCTTAAAATAAAATCGGGATGCTCATTTTTTGAAGTGACTCCGCCGGGAACGAATATGTTGCCGTGAGGCTCGTCGACAGGGAGCGAGAAGCTATCCTTAGACTCGTTATATATATCGAACTTGGTGACGGCGATATCGAGATTATCACTCTCGGCCGTCTCGTAGAGCTTCATAAGCAGGTCCTTCTCGAAGAAATCGTCTGCATCGAGGAAGATCATATACTTACCGCGCGCCATCTCTATGCCCTTGTTACGGGCGGCGGAGGGACCCGCGTTGCTCTCTCGCAGCGTTCTGATCCTGGCATCCTTTTCCTGATAACGCTTGATTATCCGCGGTGAATTGTCGGTCGAGCCGTCGTCGATACAGATGATCTCGAAGTCGGAGAGAGTCTGTGCAAGAACATCGCCCATAGCGCGGCAGAGATACTCTCCTGCGTTGTATATTGGCATTATGACGGATATCTTAATATCCGGATCATTGTAAATCTGGTTATCCATAACAGCTATCCTTTGTTTTATTTACCCTTATATTGTAACACTATTTGGATAAAATGTCAAGTAACGGAAAATTAAGCAAAAGGGGGTGCTTTGGCACCCCTTATAACAGGCTTTTTAAAGCTTGATTTTTACTGCGCTTCCGTCTGGATCGTCAGCTTCTATCAAATTCCAGTCTGCGTGAAGCTTTTTCATTTCCCTTACGCACCGTCTCACATTCTTCATGCTTTTTGGTGGGATACTGATCTTATGAGTTTTTCCTGCGCCATTAATCTCGAATTTAACAAAACGAGCGCCAAAAGAATTGAAAAGAAATACGGTGGGAACTCTGATACAAAAGCTCTTGTTTCCTTCCTTAATATCGATTCTCATTTATTCCACCACTATCAAAACGGTGTCACCATCGCCCGAGTCGATCTCCATAAGCTTTCCAATAACTCCCTGCTCTACAAGAGAAACTATAGCCTGCCAATCAATATTAAATCCGCTTATTTTATCTCCACCAACGCTATTTACAGAAACGCCGGACTCAAGAAGAACACGCACAAGAGGCAGAGGGATATTAATACGCACGGTCTCTCCGCCCGAGCTATTACAGATAACCTTCAGCATCAACTTATCGAAATCCTTTCTTTCGGGGGTTGATAAGAGAACCGCCTTTGGCGCATCCTCTTTACCCGTAAGAAGCTCATCAACCGTACAGCCAAGCTTTTCCGCAAGAGTCGGAAGGGTCATAATATCCGGGCATGAAATGTCATTCTCCCATTTGCTTACCGCCTGGGCGGATACGCCGAGCATTTCGGCAAGCTCATCCTGCTTCAGCCCTCTCGCCTTTCTCTTCTCTGCTATTCTTTCACCAAGTGTCTTTTTCATACCTATGTCCTTTCAATTATTAATTGTCGCTTCCTGTAAGCAATTACATTTTACCGTCAAGCAGTGCGTTTGGGAAGCGATCAACGGTTGTTTTTACTAAACCATTCGTTGAGAAAACAATCAACCGTTGGTTAATCGTAAGGTTTTGTTTGCATTTTGTCAAAAAAGAGCCGCAATTGCGGCTCTTTTTATATTACTGAAGTTCGCTCTCAGAAAGAACAAGAACCTCATTTTCCTCGGAAAGAATGATATCGTCACTTTCGTCGGGAGAGTAAACCGCTTCGGTAACGATAACCTCAGGCTCGGACTTGGCCTCGCCTGCATCCTCGATCTCAACCGCGCGGTACTTGCTAAGACCGGTACCTGCGGGAATGAGCTTACCGATAATAACGTTCTCCTTAAGGCCGAGAAGCTTATCCTGCTTA
>SVTZ01000020.1 GCA_015063525.1 Oscillospiraceae bacterium | reverse complement strand
GCTCTACCAAATGAGCTAAATCCGCGGAAATGGTGCCTCCGGTCGGAATCGAACCAACGACACGGGGATTTTCAGTCCCCTGCTCTACCAACTGAGCTACAGAGGCGTACGGAATGGCGACTCGGATGGGGCTCGAACCCACGACCTCTAGCGTGACAGGCTAGCGCTCTAACCAACTGAGCTACCAAGCCATTCCGAAATGACTCTTTCGAGTCTGGTGGAAAGTACAGGGCTCGAACCTGTGACCCTCTGCTTGTAAGGCAGATGCTCTCCCAACTGAGCTAACCTTCCGTTGCAATGCTTAAATATTATAACAAAGACAAGTCCATTTGTCAAGTACTTTTTTGAAAAAAACTCAAAAAATTCACAGAACAATTTTTGATTGATAAAAATTATAATAAAAAACACGGTTTTCCTAAGAAAAGTGGTTATTGACAACATCATAAAAGCTATGATAAAATATTTATAAAAGAGAATATATTTGTGTTTTAATATACTTTGAAATAAAAATTATTACATATGAGGCAAATTATGTCAAATCTTTTTGGAAACATCGGTAACTCACCGAAAATGAATCGCCAGACACTGGAGAGCAGGTTTTCTGCGGCGAGAAGCAATCTTTTGATTATGATCGCCTTTACTGCGATAAATCTTGTGATGCTCGCCACGAACAGCGGATACTATTTCCTTTTCTCAGCTTCAATTCCCTATATCATCGTTGATATTTCGATGTTCATTTGCGGAATGTATCCTGAAGAATTCTACATCGGAGACTTCGAAGGCATGGCATACGTTGATAAATCATTTTTTACGGTCATATTGGTTATCGCCTTCATTATTCTTGCGGCATATCTCGTATGTTGGATATTCTCAAAGAAAAACAAGGTTGGCTGGATCATAGCCGCACTGGTGATGTTCTCGATGGATACTCTGGTGATGCTTGGATACTACGGCATCGATTTTTCAATGATAGTAGATATCGCCTTCCATATATGGGTTATCGTTATTCTCTCTATGGGCATAAGCGCACACTACAAGCTCAAAAAGCTTCCCGCGGAGGAAACGCTTATTGAAGGCGAATTCACCGAGTTGCCTGTTGATGAAGAAGCAACCGAAGAAAAGAACGCAGAAGTTGTTCTGGAGCAGATCGAGACTCACCCGGAATCCGAGGTTGACGGAAAAATAGATAATTAACCATTTTTCGTAACCTTTTCGTGTTTTTTTCGTCATTATAAGTAAAAGGAGGATGGATTTATGAAAAAAATTATTACGGCTGTCTGTCTTTTACTTATGCTTCCCTGCCTCGCTCTGCCTGCGGCGGCAAACTCTGCCCAGATGTATTGGTCAGGCATTGATTCTACGGGGGCAATATTCATCGACGGAAACTGCCCCGTTTTAGTCGAGCACGAAACGCTGACATTCGATCTATCCGAATTCCCTGCAAATTATTATTTCGAGGAAGAGGATTTCCTTAACTACCCCGGAAGGGTGACGGCAGAATACACCTTCTACAACCCCTCGGACATGACGGTAACGGCCACTCTCGCATTCCCATTCGGTAATCTGCCCGGCTATGCCTATGACTTTAACGAAAATGATATTTCAAAATACGACGTTACGGTTAACGGTGAGGCGGTTAAAAAAAACGTACGCCACACCCTTACCTCCTATCACAGTCAATTTGAGCTTGAGAGCGTTCTTCCTCTGCTCTGCGACGACTACGTGCAGGACGACTTCTATTATCCGGAGATGACAGTTACAAAATACAGTTGGAAGATAAGTGATGATCTTAACTACGAAAGTATATCTCGTTCCGCAACCTTTTCCTGCGATGTAGAAAAGGCGGACGGAAAGAGAACCATCTATTTCCCCGGTCAAGGCTGCGGTCACGTGCAGAAGGACAACGACTATCGAATAGGTGCCGGTCTGAGTGCCCACGACCCTGTGCTTTACGTTTTCGGCGAGCCTTTTGACGAGCTGCCTGAATGGAAAATTTACAAGGACGCCGGATGCTACGACGGCGATGAGATTGACTCCGAGATAACCTTTTACGAAAGTGAGACTATGACGCTCCTTGATTTTGCTCTGGCAAATCGTGATGAAGAAAGCAACGTTTCGACCGTGGACTGGTATAACGCCTTGATCGCCGAGCTTAAAGGCAGCGTTAAGCACAGCTACTATCCGGTAGTATCACTCTACGCTTATGAGAGGGGATATCGGACGTCGCTTATGCGCTGGTATCAGTATAATATTACCATCGAGCCGAGAGGACATATCACAAATGCCGTCACCGCACCAATGTACCCGAGCATTGATATGTCCTACGTTCCCACTGTCTGTGAATACACCTACCTGCTCTCGCCCGCAAGCACGTGGAGCGAGTTTGGCAGTCTTGATATTATTATCAACACACCCTACTATATTACCGAAAGCAATATAGAAGGCTTCACAAAAACCGAGGAAGGCTACACCCTTACAATCGACGGTCTGCCCACCGACGAAGATGGCAAGGTGAAGGAGCTTGTTTTCTCGCTTTCCACCGAGGAAAATCCAACCCCAAGAAGCCGTACTCCCGACGGAATTAAGAAAAATATTACATATTTTCTAGCGTTTTACGGTCCAATTATCCTTATCGGAGCGATTCTGATTACCGTAATTATTATCACAATTAATCGTCGCAAAAGATAAAAGCCGTAATTTTTTCATTTTTTAGTGTTCATATCAGTAAAGGAGGCCGATTTATGAAAACTAAAACCAAGAGCATAATTGCCGCAATGACCTTGTTTCTTATGCTTCCATTACTTGCGATGCCCGCCTCGGCGATGACGATGGCTCCGACCGATTGGTGCGGCAGTGCTTCTACGGGTGCTATGAGCGCGGATGTCACTCCTATCATTGTTGAAAAGGAGACTTTAACCTTCGATCTTTCTGCTCTTCCCAAAACCTATTATGAGACCGAGGAGGCCTTTCTCACCTACACAGGAAGCTATACCGCAGAGTATATTCTTTATAACCCCACGGCGGAAAGCGCTACCACCACCATTGCTCTTCCCTTCGGTATGAGTCCAAGCTACGGCTATGATGATTCAGATATTTCAAAATACAGCATTTTGATAAACGGAGAGGAGGTCGAGGCAAAGCTCCGCCACACCTATAGCTATCCGTACACCGACTTCGACCTTGAAATCGACCTTCCTCTGCTTCTCGACGATTACATAACCGACGATTTTCTCTCCCCCGATACAACTGTTACAAAATACACCTTCAAGGCAAGCGAGGTGGATAGAAAAAAGAATCCTTATGCCTATTTTGGTATTGATATAAACCCCGAGCAATACGAGAATACGTTAGTTTACATTGACCAAGACACAAACGCCTGGAATCAGGAGGACGGCGATTACCGCCTTAACGGCTGGATTGGAGAGGCGAGTGACACCTACGTGCTTTACGCCTTTGGCGATCCCATCGAAGAACTGCCCGAATGGAAGTTTTACAAGGATGTTACCGTTAGTGACGGTAAAGAGATCTCCGGTACGGCAAGCCTTATTAATACAGAAACATTTACCTATTCGGAATTTGTGTTTGAAAATTATGACGAGGCCCGCGGCATATCCGAGATCGATTGGTACAACGCCGCAGTTACCGAATTTAAGATGAGCAGCGACTCCGGCAGCCCTATCGCCTATCTTAACGGATTCAAAGAAAATTTTGAGTCCTATGTTATGAGATGGTATCAGTACGATATAACTATCGATGCAGGCGAACGACTTACGGTTAAGGTCACAGCACCTATGTATCCCGATGTGGACACAAAATACGAGCCGCCGATCTACACTTACACCTATCTGCTTTCCCCCGCTGCCACATGGGCAGATTTCGGTTCGCTTGACGTCGATATCAACACACCCTACTATATGATAGAAAGCAATACCGAAGGCTTTACAAAAACCGAAAGCGGCTACAAATTAAGCCTTGAAGAACTTCCGAAAAATGACAGCGGAGATTTAACTAATCTCAGCTTCACCCTATGCACATCTGAAAATCCCGAGTATGACGACAGCATCCCGGCAATTTTCTGGATTATTCTAATCATCGCAATACCGTTAGTAATCATAGCGTTGGTTTTCAGTTTTGTTGTTACTTTGGTCACGGATTTGGTGAAAATGATTTTTAAAAAGCGATAAAACCGCCGCAAATGACAACAAAACTTGTCATTTGCGGTTTCGTTTTTATAAATAGCGAAAATCCATTGACAAAAATGGGAATTTGTAGTATGATTAATATTGTACCAACAATTTATTTAAAATAAGGAAAAATAAAGTATGAATCTATTTGAATACGTACCGTTGATGAAGGAAATGAGCTCCCCGGTCGCTATCTTAGGTGTGGTTGTTCTCGCTCTCTTTCTCATTATAATTATTTTTAAAATGTTTGGCGGTATGCGCCGTGGCGGTTGGCGTCAGCTCGTGCGTACGGGTATGACCCTTCTGGCAGCTGTTGCATCATATATAATCGCGGTGTCTCTCAGCGGCGGAATTATCGGCTCGCTCGATACAAGCAACCTTGAGGGATTGATATCCTCGATTGACGGTTTCATCGCAGGCTCCGGCGACGTTATCCGCGACGCTCTTTCGTCCATCAATTCCGAGCTTATTGAATACATATTCCTTCTTCCCGCCACCTTAATTCTAATTCCCATTCTTACTACCGCTATCTTCCTTCTGATCAATCTTATTCTTAAGATCGCTCGTGCTGTGATTATCAAGATTGTCGGCTTTAAGAAGGCAAAGAATAATGCTCAGAGACTCGGCGGTGCGCTTCTTGCAGCTATTGAATCAATTATATGGATCACTATGGTTATTCTTCCCATATCAGGCGTGCTCGGTCTTGTTGACGAGGCCTACTGTGAGGCTATAGAGGCGGCAGAGGGCGAAGAGAAGGCGGTGCTTGAATCCACCTACGACGAATATCTTCTTCCTCTCACCAAAAACCCCGCCATCTGCTTCGTTAACGCCCTTGGCGCTGAGGTGATGTCCGATGGAATAGCAACCGTTGATATGGGCGGTCAACGCACCAATATGAAGGACGAGGTTCTTGGTGTTGCACACCTCATTCTTGTTGATGCAGGCTCGCTTGATGGCGCAGACTTCAGCGCGCTTACGGAGGATAACAAGACGGCAATCTCCTCTATCGTTGACACACTCAGCCAGTCGCCGTTTATGTCCAAGCTTCTGGTAGGACTGCTTCAGGGCTCCGCCGGTGCCATTGAAAACGGATTTATTCCAATTCAGATGGGCGACGAATACAAGTCACTATTCAGCGAGCTGCTGGCATATCTCGGAGGCATCACCGAAGAAACTTTTGAGGCCGATCTTAACACTATTAAAGAGCTCTACTTTACCGTCTCCGACAGCGGCGTTCTTACCGCAGCTCAAGAGGGAGGAGATATTATGGCTCTCCTTCAGGAGCAGCGAGAACAAGGAGACGACTCAATAAGCAAGCTTATAACCATTCTGCAAAGCAACAGCCGTACCGCACCTATGGTGAAGGCTCTCACCGAGGCACTTATCTCATCGCTTTCATCCGGTGTTGAGCTCGAGGGCGGCGTTAGCGTAACCTACGACGAGCTTAAGGGCAGTATGAACGACGTTCTCGCAGTAAAGCCCGACAGCTACGCGACCGAGGAGGAATACAAGGAGGCTCTTTCCGACACCCTTGACAGCACCCTGCGCAACTACGGCATTGAGCTTGAAAGTGAGATCGTAGACAGCATCGCCGACTATATCGACACCGAGTATTCCGAGATACTTGAGTTTAGTGACGAGGAGTTTAACGACGTGCTTCTTCACTACTACGACGCATATCTTAATTATATTGAGGGCGGCGAGCTTCCCGATGTAAACTAATAGAATAAATGGAATAAAAATACAGCAGAGGCGTAATCAATACCGTCTCTGCTGTTGTTTCTTTGCAAAAAGTTATTTAAAGTTTATCTCTGAATTGGTAGTCGTAAAGCTTCTTATACTCTCCGTCTCTTTCAAGAAGGGCATCGTGAGTACCTCTTTCGACTATGCCGTTTTTATCAAGAACCACGATCTCATCAGCGTTTTTTACAGTTGAGAGTCTGTGGGCGACGACTATGACTGTTCTGCCCTTTGAAAGCTCCTCAAGAGAGGCCTGGATCTGCATCTCGGTAGCATTATCGAGAGCACTTGTAGCCTCGTCAAGAATAAGAAGCTTCGGGTTCTTTAAAAAGACGCGGGCTATGGCAATTCTCTGTCTCTGTCCGCCCGAGAGCTTAACGCCTCGCTCTCCTACCTCGGTATCGTAGCCGTTTTTAAGAGTAGCGATATAATCGTGAATATTTGCCTTCTTTGCCGCGGCGATTATCTCCTCGTCGCTGACCTCTCCTGTGCCGTATGCGATATTCTCCCTTACCGTACCGTCAAAGAGAAAGACGGTCTGAGAGACGATGCCGATATTTCGTCGAAGGCTCTTTAGGGTAATATTCTGCGTATCAACACCGTCAAGCATTATACGCCCTTCGGTGACGTTATAAAATCTCGGAATAAGATTGCAAAGGGTACTTTTTCCTCCGCCGGACGGACCGACGAGAGCGAGGGTTTTTCCCGCCTTAACGTCAAGGTTCAGAGAGGAGATAACCTGCTCCGCACCGTCGCCGTCGCCGTAGCCGAAGGAGACATTCTCAAACACCAGATCTCCCTTGATATCGTTGATGACGGTTTCGCCATCATCCACCTCCTCGACGGCATCCATAATCTCGCAAAATCTCGAAAATCCACTCATTCCCTCCTGCAGCTGCTGGAATAGCGCCACGAAGCGTTGTATGGGATTTAAAAACATTGAGATATAAAGCAGAAATGCCGTGAATTCTGCGGCGGTGAGTCTTCCGTCGTACAGGAATAGTCCTCCCACGAGGACAATAACGAGGTAGAGTATATCCTGAAGCAGCTGCATTATAGCATCGAAGCCGCCAAGCGATTTCATTGCATCGCTTCTGTACCTACGAAATAAAGAATTTGTTTTATCAAATTTACAGATCTCGTAATTCTCCGCCGCATAGGCTTTGGTCTCCCTGATACCGCCGACCGAGTTTTCCAAGGTGGAGTTGATCTCGGACATTTGCTTTCGGGAATTCTTCATAGCACGCATCATCCTTCTCCTGGATAGCACCGTAAAGAGAACGATAAACGGAACTATGGAAAACATAACAAGCGTCAGGGTAAGATCAATACTTGCGAGTATAATAAACGAGCCGATAAACATCAGCACCGCAAGAAATATATTTTCGGGGCCGTGGTGAGCAAGCTCTGATACATCCCAAAGATCCGTGGTAAGTCTCGAAAGCAGATCACCGGTCTTATGATCATCAAAATATGAAAAGGGCAGCTTTTCGTACTTTCTAAATAGATCCCTTCTCATATCCGCCTGCATTCTGACGCCAACAACGTGACCGTAGTAGCCAACAATATACTGACATACCGCTTTGAGAATATACACCGCCGCCAACAGAATAGCAGACTTAATAATAGCATCTGCCGTCGCGCTTCCCGTTTCGAAACCGGCAACTATATTGCTGGCTACTCTGGGATAAACCAAATTGCAAAGCGCGACTATGAGGGCACAGAGCATATCCAACAAAAATAGCGGAACGTGCGGCTTATAGTAGCGAATAAAGCGTTTTAACATATTTTGTATCCGTTCTTATAAAGTAATTTCCTTTTCTCCTCGGCATCTGCGCCGGGGAGCTTTTTATCGATGAGAAGTCTCGCATTTTTTTTAAAATCCAGCTCGCCTGACTCTGCAAGACGGTGCATTACCTCACGGATATCCGATGAGGAATATCCCTTTGCGCTAAGGGTGGGAATTATCCTTCCCGGACCGCGGAGCTTGATATTTGCCTCGTTTAGGATCAGCCTTTCAAGCTGACGCTTCTCGTTTACATAACCGAGCCTTACCATCTCACGGCAGACCCACTCCGAGATATCCTTATTAAAGCCCGCGCGGATTAGCTTTTGTCTTAAGGTTCTCTCGTTATTATCTGCGAAGGAAAGCAGAGATAACGCCTTCTTCATCGCGCGATGCATTTCGTCGGCGTGTTTTATCAGCGACATTTGCTCCTCGGAAAGCAATTCTCCCGCCTCAGGAGCGCCTATCTCGGCATAAACCGCGGCGTTTACCGTATAACGGGCAGACTCCTCCCCCTCGATTATACCGAGAGAGAGGAGACTTGAGTCCTTGCTTTCTCTTACGAACTTAAGAACAGCCATTTATTAAAGCTCGTCATCGAAATCCTTGATTTCGAAGTCGTCATCTGTCATAGAATTGGTCTCGTCGTCGCTGCCCAGAGAGGCAACCTTTGCCCTTACAAGTTCCTCAAGCTTGGTGCTAAGCTCCTTGTCGGACTCGATAAGCTTTCTTACGTTTTCCTTACCCTGACCAAGTCTCTCGCCATCAAAGTAGAACCAGGCGCCGCTCTTATCGATTATTTCAAGCTGGATCGCCATATCAATGATCTCGGAGGACTTGGAGATACCGCTGCCGTAGAGGATATCAAACTCTGCGGTCTTGAAGGGAGGAGCGACCTTGTTCTTAACGACCTTGCATCTTGTGTGAGAGCCGTACACCTCAGAGCCGTTCTTGAGCGACTCAACGCGCCTTACATCGATACGGACGGAGGCGTAGAACTTAAGTGCCTTACCGCCTGTGGTGACCTCGGGATTACCGTACATAACACCAACCTTCTCACGAAGCTGATTGGTGAAGATAACGATACAGTTGGACTTTGCGATAGCGCCCGAAAGCTTTCTCATCGCCTGAGACATAAGACGTGCCTGCACGCCAACGTGAGACGCGCCCATATCTCCCTCGATCTCCTGACGGGGAACGAGAGCCGCAACCGAGTCGATAACGATAATGTCGATAGCACCCGAATTAACAAGAGTCTCGGCGATCTCAAGAGCCTGCTCACCGCAGTCGGGCTGGGAAACGAGAAGGTTGTTGATATCAACGCCAAGCTTCTTTGCATAAACGGGATCAAGAGCGTGCTCTGCATCAATAAACGCAGCCTCGCCGCCCTGCTTCTGTACCTCTGCGATAACGTGAAGAGCAATAGTGGTCTTACCCGATGACTCAGGGCCGTATATCTCGGTAATTCTTCCTCTCGGGATACCTCCGATGCCGAGAGCAAAGTCGAGAGACAGCGATCCGGTGGAGACGGCAGAAACGTTCATAGACGCATTCTCACCGAGACGCATAATGCTTCCCTTACCGCACTCCCTCTCAATTCTCTGCATAACGGTCTCAAGAGCTGCTTTTTTATCATTGGTCGGAAGGACTTCCTTCTCGGTAGCCTTCTTTGCTTTTGCCGCCATATATTTTCTCCTTTTAGGTTAATGTTTTTTAGAATAGCTTTATTGCGCCTGCAGGGCGAATGTTAAGAGGCATTGCAGCACCCTTGCCAAACACAGAGTCCATCATAGCGACGTAATCGGCCAGAAGCTCATTCTTAACGAACACCTGAATAGTGCCCGCAAATCCGCCGCCGTGAACACGGAATGCACAGCCCTTGCCCGCGAGGAAGCCATCAGTAAGCGCGAGAGCGAGGGAAAGTCCCTGCTCCGAGACGTTAATAGTAGTATAAACGTTCTGCAGATACTGGAAGGAGGAGCGCCCTGAGTCAAGTATTATGCCGTAGAAGGCGTTTATATCAGCGTTTTTCAGCGCATCTTTTGCCTTAGCGACCCTGTCGTTTTCACGTACAAAGTGCAAAGCACGGAGTATCGCACGGTCGCCAACGCTCTCGCGAAGGGAGGGAGCCGCCTTAACTATATCCTCCTCGGTAAGACCGCGAAGCACGTCACGTCCGAAATGAGCTGCAACCTCCTTCATCTCTTTGGGGACGGATGCGTAATCGTCGTTAAGGTTAGCGTGGTTTCCGCCGGTATTTACTATGCAAAGTGAGTAGCCCGCATCAGCAAGAGAGAAATTAACCGACTCAACCACCGGATTTTTATTATCCTCAAAATCTATGTAAACGAATCCGCCGACGGCACAGGCCATCTGATCCATAAGACCGCAGGGCTTGCCAAAATAGACGTTCTCCGAATACTGAGCATATTTTGCTATCTCCGCATTATCGACCTTTCCGTCGTTGTAGAGATGATTTATAATATTACCTATCATAACCTCGAAGGCCGCCGAGGAGGATAGTCCGCTTCCCTTAAGCACCTCGCTGCAGGAATATGCATCGTATCCGCCTACGGTGTGGCCTGCGCTTATGAACGCGTGAGCCATGCCCGCAACGAGCGCGCGCGAGGTGAATTTCTTAAAAGACGAAGGATTTCCCACGTCACCGAGATTAATGCGATCCTCGGAAAAGCCCTCGGAACGGAATCTGATAACTCCGTCGTCGTTTTTAGAAACTACGGACAGAATATCCCTGTTGATAGCTCCCGCCATAACCTTTCCGTGATTATGATCGGTGTGATTGCCTATTATCTCACTTCTGCCGGGTACCGAAAGAACACAGATATCTCTGTCGGTTCCGTAAGTGGAGGTGAAAGCGTTGATAGCGTCTATAATGCGCTCCTTTGCAACGTTAATGTCCGAATAAAGCGCCGAATATTTTTCCAGTGCGCCCTCATTTAAAAGTTTAATAAGCTCCCTTGCCTTCATTGCTGTTATTTACCTTTCGTCTCGTAGTATTCGCATTTCAGACTGTCGGCGATGGCGATAGCCTCACCTAACATTTCGTCTGCATTCTTAAGCCCGCCATCGGATCTGTCTGCAAAAATTACTCTAGCGCCCTCCTCATGGCGGAACCAGGTAAGCTGCCTTTTCGCATACCTTCTCGTAGCAAGCTTCAATTTTTCTACAGCCTCATCAAGGCTGCATTTACCCTCTAAATATTCTATAAGCTCCTTGTAGCCTATAGCCTGAGATGCGGTGGTGCCTCCCGAGAGAAGTCCGCCAAGATAAAGCGACTCAACCTCGGAAAGAAGGCCCTCCTCCATCATCAGGTCCACTCTTTTATCGACCCTCTTATATAAATTATCTCTGTCAAGAAAGTCTACGGTTATCATTCCGACATAAACCTCACCCACTCCCTTAACGCTTTCCTTATCAAGCCAGGACTTAGGCTTTCCTGTCCTGTCGTAAATCTCAAGCGCGCGGATAACGCGCTTGACGTTGTTTTTGTGTATCTTTTCCGCGCTCTCAGGGTCGACCTCTCTCAGTCTATCCCAAAGGGCGGTAATATCCCCCTCGGTCTTAAGGCCTAATAGAATTTTCTCTCTGTACTCCGGGTCGCTCTCGGGAGCGTCAAGAGGGGCCTGCCTCGCTACCGAGTCAATATAAAGTCCGGTTCCGCCGACAAAAATCGGCAGCTTACCCCTCGAAGTAATATCCCGCGCGCATTGAATAGCCGCGACACGGTAGCTCTCGGCGCTGTAACTTTGAAGCGGAGAGAGAAAGTCTATAAGATGATGCGGCACTCTTGCCCTCTCCTCGGCAGTAGCCTTTGCCGTACCGATATTCATACCCTTGTAGATCTGCATAGAGTCGCAGGAGATTATCTCTGCCGAAAAATGCTCTGCAAGGCCGAGAGAAAGGGCGGTCTTACCCGATGCGGTTGGGCCGGTTATTGCAAGAGAAAAAATCATCCGACTCCTCCGAGCCATTCTATGAGATCAGCGAAAACCTCATCGCGGTTGGTCTCGTTAAAGAGCTCGTGACGCGCGCCGGGATAGAGCTTCAGCTCGGCCGAAGCGCCGTTTTTCTTAAGGTTATCGTAAACATATCTGACACCCTTACCGAAATCGCCGACAGGATCGCTCTCACCGCTGATAACGAGCGTAGGAAGACTCTTCGGGAATTTTTCAAACCATTCCTTCGAGTTGCATCCTGCGAGCATATTAAAAAGATCGCCGTAGCCCGAAAGGGTAAAGATAAAGTTGGTCTTTGGGTCATTCGGACGTCCCGAAACGAGAGAAGCCTCGCGCGTGAGCCAAGCGCCCTCGCCCTCTGCGGGATCAAAGCCCTTGTTATATCCGCCATCTGCAAGCGAGCAAACGAATTTACTGCGGTATCGTTCTCCCTTAATTGCCTTAAGGATAGCTACCACGACCTTACCTGCTCCCAAAGCCGGATTAGGGCCTGCGGTGCCGTGAATAATAAGGCCGTCGATGCTATCGGGATATTTCTCTGCGTAAAGCCTTGAAATAAATGAGCCCATGCTGTGACCGAGAAGAACAAGAGGCTTATCGGGATATTCCTCTCTCAAAATGCGGTTCATCTTATAAACGTCGTCGATTACGTGGGTATATCCGTTTTTGCTTGCAAAGAAACCAAAATCGTCGGGGGTTGCTACGGTATCGCCGTGACCCAGGTGATCATTACCCGCAAGAACGTAGCCCGCCGCGCAAAGTGCATCTGCAAGCAGACCGTATCTGCCAACGTAGTCCATCATTCCGTGTGCAAGCTGAACTATTCCCTTGATATTATTGTCGGAGGGTATAAACAGCTCGGCGTGGATCTTGTTCTTTCCGTCACTTGACGGGAAATATATTTCCTTGTGAATGTAATTCATACCTTTCTCCTTTTTCAAGATATGGTATTACGGCGCGAAGTCGAGCCGTTAAATTTTACGGTTACTGTCCGTCACCGTAGAGGAAGCGGTTGATCTCCTCCTCGGTGGGAATGGAGGAGGTTGCGCCGGGGCGTGTTACGGTGATAGCACCTGCAACGTTACCGTACTTGATAGCCTCCTTAATATCGCCGCCGTTACGGAGATACTCAAGAGTCATAGCGCAGGTGAAAGCATCGCCGGCAGAGGTCGTGTCCACAGTCTTGTCTGCTCTTACTGCAGGGAAAGTGTTGTAGCGCTTGCCGTCGTAGAGGAACGCACCTCTTGCGCCCTGCTTGATAACGACATTCTTTGCCTTAGACTTTCTTGCAATAGCAAGAGCCGCGCGAAGAGAGGTCTCCATACTGGTGGGCATAATTCCGGTAAGCTCGTAAGCCTCCTGCTCGTTGGGAGAAAAGACCTCTACGGGAGGAAGCTTCTCAAGATCAAGCTCCTTATTAGCGCCGGCTGCGTCGATGAAGATCGGAATACCCTTGGATGCGGCAACCTTTGCAGCCGCAACGACCATAAGATAGGGCAGCTCAAAGCCGAGATAGAGAGCATCGGGATTGCACTCGAAGGCCTCCATAATGATATCGGTGGTAAGCTGTGCGTTTGCGCCGGGATAAACAACGCTTCTTATCTTTCCGTCACCTTCCTTCATAATTACCGCAAGGCCGGTTGGGTTATCGTGGTCAACCTTGATATAGGAGGTGTTGAGACCAAGCTCCTTATAGTAGTTATAAAGCTTTTGACCGTGGATATCCGCGCCAAGCTTCGCGCAGAAAACGCTCTCCGCGCCAAGACGGTTTAAGGCGATAGCCGCGCTCGCGCCCTTTCCGCCGGGAATATAAGCTACACCGCCGTCGTCAACGACGGTCTCTCCCGCCTCGGGGAGCTTATACAAACTCATCGTGAAATCAAGGTTTGAGCTTCCGATGATAAGAATTCTTTTCTTTTCCATATATTTCTCCATTCCGCCGTCCGAGAACGGCTGTTTAATTACTAAGATTAGCTTTTAAGCCTCGTCGCCCGAAAGTCTGTAAACTCCGGCACCGAGAACGAGCTCGTTTGCAAGAGCAGCCTCTCTGCCGCGGCAGGTGAAGATAAAGCTCTGACAGCCCTCGCCTGCAAGATAGTTAATAGCCTTCATCATTGCTCTCGCTCTCACGTTATCCTGATGTGCAAAGCTCTCGTCAAAGCAGATGGGAGGCTTCTCGCCGTAAAGCATATCGATAAGCGCGGCGCGCACTGCGATATACGCCATATCTCTCGTGCCGCCGGAAAGGAAGTCTACCGACTTCTTCTCACCGCTTGGGCCCTCAAAGGTAACGCTGAGTCCGTCGGATACATCAAAGGAGGTATACTTCTTGTCGGTCATTATCTCCATCAGGTGAGTAGCGTACTCTCCGAGTCTGGGAGATATCTCTGCCCTAAGGTTGTCGTGTGCGCTGTTTATCGCGTTAAGGGCGATAAAGAAGGCCTTATGCTTGTTCTGCAGATCCTCTCTGCGTGAGGCGATGGCGTCGATACGGGAATAGAACTCACTGGGATCCCCTGCCCTGCCCTTCAGAAGCATAAGCTCATTTTCAACATCGAAGGCCAGTCTGTCCTCCTCGGCAACGCGGGACTTTGCGTCTGCGATACCGTTGATGATCTCATCGTGATTTATACCCGTAAGGGCCTTTCTCATAAGAGGAGATACCTGAGCGCGCACGTCGATCTCGCTCTTATCGGCAAGATTACGGCGGATCTCTCTTACGGTGATCTCCATATTGGTCTTTTCATCAAGAAGCTCGTTCTTCTTTTCAAGGAAGAAGCGAACGCGGCCTTCAAGCTTATCAAGGAAGTCGCCAAGCTCGGTCGCCGGAGGCTCCTCGCCCCAACGAATGATAAGAGTGGTAAGCTCTCGCTTAGCCTCCTCATATCTTTCTCTGGCTCTGACAACCGCAACTCTTGCGTTTTCGGTGGCAAGCTCCATAGCGTCGCGCTTACTTCTCGCCTCGGCGATAACTGCGATCTTGCCCTTAAGATCCTCGAAGTTGGTTGTTCCAAACTCATTTTCAATTGTGCGAAGCTCCTTGTTGCTTTTTAGAAGCTTCCATACGAAGTAGCCGCCCACTCCGAGAGCCGCAACTCCAAGAATTCCGATAAGCACCTTAGCAAGAGCCATTCCTTCATTGCCTGCCACCACGATCTCGAACACACCGGATGCAAGAGCTACAAGGCCGGAAACTATAGCCAGCGCCATATCCCTTATACTCTGCTTCCAAAGAGAGGTGGATCGCTTGACTATCTCAGCCTCACCGCCAAGCTCGCCTGCGCGCTCGATCGCGTTCTCGATCTCGTGAGTGATGCCGATGGCCGCCTTCTGTGCATTGTACGCGTCCTGTGCGTCGCCGAGAGCGTGATAGGCTTCGTTAAGTCCTTTTCTCGCCACTAAAAGATCGGTGAGATACTGCTCGTCCGGATGGAAGCCGGCACGGGTGTTCTCTTCTATGTACTTGTTATAGAATTCTATTTTTTCCTCGCACTCCTGCTCCAGAACGTGAAGCTGATCGAAGGTCTGGATAAGCATCGCGTTATTATAAGAGGAGTCAAGGTCGTAAAGCTTGGTCTGCTTTTCCTCAGCCTCAGCTCTGCGTGCACGAATTCTCGAAAGCTCGGCCTCCTTATCGAGTATCATTCTGTTATCGCTGTTACAGGAAACGAGTCTCTCCTCAAGATCCTGCTCTCTGTGGGCAAGGTCAACTATTGCGCCGCCCATTCCGCCCTCGTGAAGAAGTGCCTGCATTTTATCGGTTATTCTTGCAGCCGCGCGTGCTTTATTTATTTTCTCGCTGCCCGAGAAGATGATGTTCTCTATAGACTGCTTTACCGAATCCTCGTCAATTTCGGGATCTCCAATCCTACCGATGAAGGCAGTATTGTCAAACAGCTCCGCGTCAACGCCGAAGAACACCTCGCCTGCAGGAAGCTTGCCAAAGGCAGGCGCGCCGGTCTCAACGTCAACAATGGACGCCTCCTCACGGTAGGTGGTACGGTCGGAATCGTCGGTCGGCATTGTTGAACGGCTGATAACGTATCTCTTGCCGCCGACTCTTACGTACATAGAGCCGTCTGCCCTTCCGGTTTCCCAGTTTATCCTCTTCTGTCTCTCGCCGAGTCCGCCACTCTTCTCATCCTCAAAGCCGTAAAGCATATATCTTATGAATGCGGCAATCGTGCTCTTTCCCGACTCGTTCTCACCCTCGATGATATTCACCTTGTCGGAGAACTCAAGGGTCATATCGGTGATACGGCCGAAGCTTTTAATAACGATCTTTTCTATTATCATAGGAACTTTCCTTTCCTGAATTATCAACCTTCATCTCTCGGGTCGCCCGAAAGAAATCTTACCGATCTCTGCACAGAGTCCTTGGAATTATACCAAGGCTCCTCGTCGTAGCGGTAATCAAACTTCTTGCAGAACCAGCTGACGTCCGACTGCAGAGAGTCAATATATTTTTCCATAACAGCGTAAGCCGAGTCGTAGAACTCACCGGATGTTCGCTTATTCATCTTCTTCAAGGCATAGTCGACCATCTTTCTGTAATGCGGAAGACAAAAATAGGGCGCGGCCGAAAACTTCTTTTTGAACTGAAGCTCGGATTCCCAGAGATAGACAGCCGTTGAGATCATCGCGTCGAGATTTTTATTTATTCTTGAGCAAACGTAACAGCTGCCCTCAAGCTCGGAAAGCGAGAGAAGAGCCGCCTGCCTTTTATTTCCAAGAACGGTCGGTCCTTTAAGCCGTTTTTTCACCTCAGCAAGATGGCTCTCCATCATCAGTCCCATTCCGAGCATACGCTTTCTCTTAAGCATTATCTCGTAATGAGAAAGGCAGAAGCCAAGCTCGTTTGTTTTAATGCGAATATCCGGCTCCATCATAGATGCGCCGAGAATTATATCTATCTCATCGTTCTGCAGTCTTTTGTAAAGAACGCAAAAGGGACAGCCGCACTCGGGCTTTTCCGAAACGAGATCAAAGGCTTCGTTTACAGGTATGGTATAAATCTGTTCCAAATCGTCCTCCACCGCTTGAATTTACGCGAAAAATATGTTAAAATATATATAAATATAATTTTACACACATATTATACACCACAAATCTGCATTTTTCAAGAGGAAAGCCAAAATGTTTAACAAAAAAAATGAAGTTTACAGAGGAAAAAGCGTTACGGTAGTGGACGGGCTTGGACATATGAGCCTTTCGGACACGCTTGAATGCGGTCAGGCCTTCCGATACGAGCTTCTTGTAAGAGAGGAAAATTACGTCGAATATCTGACGGTTGCCTATAACAAGATCATCACAGTCGGCCAAAGACGCGCAGGCGAGCTGATATTCTTTGATGAGTGGAGCGAGGAATACGAGGCGGCGGTTCGCAGATACTTCGCCTTTGACACCGACTTTGAGGCAATACGGCAGGATATCATCTCCCGCACCGACTCCGAGTGGTTAAAGCAAGCCGCAGAGGAGGCAAAGGGTATCGTCATACTTAAACAGGAGCCTTGGGAAACTTTGTTCTCCTTCATAATCTCACAGAACAACAATATTCCGAGAATAAGAAAAATAATCCGCGCCATTTCCGCTGAATACGGAGAAAACCTTTCTTTAAAAGAGGGGCGCCGTATCTGTCCGATAAACGCCGACGGCTGCTTCCCCGGCTGTGAAGAATGTAAAAGCTGCGGCAGATGCTATTCCTTCCCCACTGCAGAGTCAGTGACCGAAAGACCTGAGGGACTTCTGCACTCAAAGCCCGGCTTCAGATATAAATACCTCCTCGACGCGGCAAACAAGGTCTGCGAAAAGGTAATCAACCTCGAAGGGATAATCGAGGCGGAAAGCTATGCTTACACACTTGAGGAACTAAAAAAGATACTCGGCGTCGGAGATAAGGTCGCTTCCTGCGCCGCCCTCTTTGGCTTCTCGAACCTTGAGGCCTTTCCCATAGACGTATGGATGAAGCGGGCAATCAACGAGTATTTCGGCGGAAAGCTCGACCCGACCGCTCTCGGCCCCTGCGCAGGCGTTGCACAGCAATATATATTCCACTACATTAGAAATATTAATTCCGGCAAGGAATAATCTTGCTAAAAGTACTGTTTTTGTCACGAATATGTAATGTTTACTTTACATAATTTCTTATTTTTGAGCATTTCTTAGTATTATTTCAACATTTGTACAAACAAAAAACGGCGGGAACCGCCGTTTTTTCTATATTTCGACCAAGAGATTACTGACCTACAGGGATCATAATATTTGCGCTGTCACCTGTAATAACTTCAGGAAGCACGCCGTCCCACTTAGCGAGATACTCTATGTACTTAAGATACTCTGTAATGAGCTGAATTTCCTCCTCGGTTTTACCTTCGAAGTCGATCTCATACTCAACCGCAGCAACAACGCCATCAGCGTCAATTATCTCGGTCTCATTAATCTTAAAGCCGAGAGCGCGGGCAACCTCTATGGACTTAAGCTTAACCGACTCTGCCTCTGCCCTTGCAACCTCAATCTGTGCCTCCGCATCCGCCTTAGCCTTCTCGATCTTTGCCTGTGCCTGAAGCTTTGCAACCTCAAGCTCCTTTTCTGCGTTTACAATAGCAGTTTCCTTTTCGTACTCAGCCTTAAGCTTTTCCTGCTCTGCAATCATCTTATCCTCGACTGTCTTTTCAAAGGCCTCGGAGAAGTCTATGTTAGTAAGCACTACGGCAACTATCTCAACGCAGTACTCCTCGTCCACCGCAGCCTTAATAGTCTCCTCAACAAGGGGAGAGATGGTAGCACGGGTCTCAATAATGTTCATCGCGGAATAGGACGAGAGCGTAGCCTTCGTCTTTTCAGTAGCGATAGACTCGATACGGTTTGCAAGAAGATCAATGGTACCGTACTGATTTGCAATATCGATAACCTTGCTTTCGTCAATCTTGTACTGAACGTTCATTGCTATACTCATAGTCTGCGCATCCTTGGAATAAGCCTGTGTAGTGATATCCATATTCTGGACCTTAGCATCGTAGTACTCGTATTTCTCGGTCACCCAGAAATCAAAATAGGTACCTGCGGTGCGGACATTTTTTGCCTCGCCGAGATGCTTAACAACGGCCACCTGACCCGCCTCAACGGTGTGGAAGCTGTAAGGTACGAGTATCATACCTAAAACACCGACAACGGCAACGATAACTCCGAGTACGTTAACCTTAAACGTGCGCGCCTTGAATATAGTCAAAGCAATAAGACCTGCGCCAACAGCGATAACTACAAAGAATATCGCATTAAAAATAATAGCAAAAGACATTTTCTCCTCCATAAATAAAAGATTTTTCGCAAAGGGGTACGACGTTTTTGTAATATATTTCCCCGATTGCAGCCCAAAGGGTCCTTTGTTCCTTCGGTATATTTATTGTAGCATATTTAAGAAGGTTTGTCAAAGACGATTTTGGCTTAAGGGAAACAACCTTGAGCAAGGGCAGATAAAATTCTGCCGAGATTTGCCACGCACCTCCTTTTTTCTGCTATTTTCAGCTTTTTTGCCGTTTTTTATGGTTTTTACCAAATATCACAAAAAACTCTCCCCCGACTAATCGAGGGAGAGTCTGTTATTTTATTAGGTTATCGCAAAGATTACCGTAGCGCGAGAATTTTTAGGGAGATTTTTCGTTCTTCCGACCGAAGGCGTAGTTACCTACGTCGAGCTTGTCGGAAAACGGAAAATATCACAAAAATTATTAGCTATAGAACTCTACGAACTTAACGAGTCTCTCATACTTAGCCTTTGCAGTTGCCTCTGCCTTTTCGAAGAGCTCCTTAGCTCTCTCAGGGAAGGACTGCGCAAGACGAGTATATCTTGCCTCGTTGTTGATGAATTCCTGGTAAGAACCGGTAGGCTCCTTGGAATCAAGAGAGAACTTCTTCTCTGCTGCGGGGTTGAAGCGGAACATCTGCCAGTAACCAGCCTCAACTGCCTTCTTCATCTCAGCCTGGCAATTAGCCATACCGCCCTTGATGGAGTGCATCTCACAGGGAGAGTAAGCGATTACGAGAGAAGGTCCGGGATATGCCTCAGCCTCTGCAAGAGCCTTGAGAGTCTGGTTCATATCTGCGCCCATTGCGATCTGCGCAACGTAAACATAGCCGTAGGACATTGCGATCTCTGCAAGATTCTTCTTTCCGATTGCCTTACCTGCTGCAGCGAACTGTGCAACCTGACCTATCTGAGAAGCCTTGGAAGCCTGACCGCCGGTGTTGGAGTAAACCTCGGTATCGAATACCATAATGTTAACATCCTCGCCGGATGCAAGAACGTGGTCGAGACCGCCGAAGCCGATGTCGTATGCCCAACCGTCGCCGCCAAAGATCCATACTGCCTTCTTGGAGAGATACTGCTTCTCAGCAAGGATAGCCTTGGATTCCTCGCAACCGTCTGCTGCCCACTTCTCAAGAAGAGCAACAAGAGCCTTGGTAGCCGACTCGTTTGCCTTACCGTCGTTTACAGTATTAAGATACTCATCGATAACCGCCTGACAGTTCTCGCAGGGAGCCTTGAGATTCTTAACCATGCCGATAAGCTTCTCGCGGATAGTCTTCTGACCGATGTACATACCGAATCCGTGCTCAGCGTTATCCTCAAAGAGGGAGTTTGCCCAAGCAGGACCGCGGCCGCTTTCGTTGTTTACTGTGTAGGGAGTAGCAGGTGCTGAGCCGCCCCAGATAGAGGAACAACCGGTAGCGTTGGATATATACATTCTCTCACCGAAGAGCTGAGTAATAAGACGAGCGTAAGAGGTCTCTGCACAGCCTGCGCAGGAGCCGGAGTACTCAAGGAGAGGCTGCTTGAACTGGCTGCCCTTAATAGAGAGGCCAACAAGCTCGCTCTTCTCGGAAACGTTCTCAACAGCGTAGTTGTAAGCAGACTGCTGATCAAGCTGAGTAGCGATGGGCTTCATCTCGATAGCGGTACCCATCTTGGGGTTGTTGTTAACAGGACAAGCCTTAACACAAAGAGTACATCCCATACAGTCAAGGGGAGATACTGCCATAGTAAACTTGTAGTTAGTCTTAAGAACGGGCTTAGCCGCGAACTTTGTAGTCTCAGGAGCGTTTGCAGCCTCCTCCTCTGTCATAGCGAAGGGACGGATACATGCATGAGGACATACGAATGCGCAGTTGTTACACTGGATACAATGCTCGGGATTCCACTGAGGAACGGTAACCGCAACGCCGCGCTTCTCATAAGCTGCGGAGCCCTGGGGGAAGGTACCGTCAACGTACTTAGAGAAAGCAGCAACAGTGAGGCTGTCGCCCTTCATTGCACCAACGGGAACAACGATATCGTTTACGAAGTCAACGAGGTCAGCTCTTGCACCGGTAGCCTTTGCTGCAGCGGGAGTCTCGCCTGCGTTAGCCCACTCTGCGGGAACGTTGATCTCTACGAGAGCATCCTTACCTGCGTCAATAGCAGCGTAGTTAAGGTCAACGATTGCCTGTCCCTTCTTGATGTAGGACTTGTAAGCAGCCTTCTTCATATACTCGATAGCCTCTGCCGCGGGCAGGATCTTTGCGAGAGTGAAGAATGCAGACTGAAGAACGGTGTTCTTAACCTTTGCGTTACCGAGGTCGATAGCGATCTTGGTAGCGTTGATGGTGTAGAACTTAACGTTGTTATTTGCAATATAGCTCTTAACCGATGCGGGAAGATGAGCGTCAAGCTCCTCTGCCGACCAGGGGCAGTCAAGAAGGAAGGTGCCGCCGGGCTTAACGTCAGAGATCATATCGTACTTGTTAAGATATGCATTGTTATGGCAAGCTACGAAGTCTGCCTTATTGATGTAGTAAGAGGACTTGATGGGGGAATCACCGAAACGAAGGTGAGAGATGGTAATACCGCCGGTCTTCTTGGAGTCATACTGGAAGTATGCCTGAATGTACTTATCGGTGTGGTCGCCGATGATCTTGATGG
>SVTZ01000108.1 GCA_015063525.1 Oscillospiraceae bacterium | reverse complement strand
AGGGCGAAATATTACAAACCTTTAAGGGAGAAACAAACAATGTACCAGGACGAGACATTGAAGTGCAGAGACTGTGGTAACGAATTCGTTTTCACAGCAGGCGAGCAGGAATTCTACGCACAGAGAGGCTTTGAGAACAAGCCCTCCAGATGCAAGGAGTGCCGTGCCGCAAAGAAAAATGCGCAGAAGAGTGCAAGAGAGATGTTCGATGCAGTCTGCGTAGAGTGCGGCAAGGAGTGCCAGGTGCCCTTCAAACCCACCGAAGGTAAGGCTGTTTATTGCAGCGAGTGCTTCGCAGCAAGAAGAGCAGCTCAGGACGCTGAGTAAGATATTCGCTTTCGCGGCTACTTAATCGCATCAAAAAAGAGGATCAGGCTTTGTCTGATCCTCTTTTTTCTTTTAAAGCAACAGGTGTTAAGCCTCTTGGATTGCTTTGAGTGCCTATGCCTAGGTAGGCTCGGTCTCGCTTTCCTCGGTTAGATCATCGCTATCGTCTGCCGCGGATAGAAGCCTAGACTTTACCTTTTTGAATACGATAATGATCGTCAGTGCCATTGCGATAACGCCAAGCGACCAGGAGATCGGGTAAATGGTATAGATACCGATCAGCGAATGGAACTGCTCTGTTGGGAATACGAAGAATACCCAGATCGCACGAAGCACACAAATAGCTCCGATGCTGACTACCATAGGGATAATTGAATAACCGAGACCTCTTAGTGCGCCTGATAGTGTGTCCATTATTCCGCAGAGGAAGTAGACAGAAAGCATAAAGCTCATAAGCTCAAGTGCCGCCGCCATTACCGCCTCGCGATTAGGGTCGGCAGGGTCGATATACAGGCTTGCCAGCGGCTCGGCGAAGAGATTCATCAGCTGCCCTCCTACGATACCGATAACCGTGACCTGAATAAGCGCGTAAATAATAGATTTTTTGATACGCTCGGGCTTTTTAGCGCCATAGTTCTGACCGGTGAAGGTCATCGCCGCGTGAAGATAGGAGTTCATCGACGTGTGGACAAGCCCCTCAATATTAATAGCTATAGTCTTGCCCGAGATATCGGTGGTGGGCAGAGAATTCATTCCCGAGGTGAGAATGATGTTTGAGATAGAGAACAGCGTTCCCTGGAAGCCTGCGGGAAGACCAAGTGTCAGGATACGCTTAAGGATCGCACCGTCAATTTTCAGCTTATTTGCCTCAAGCGCATAGGGCTGATTTTTGCGTTTGAAGAGAATAATTATAACCGTAACGGCGGAAATGTACTGCGCTGCAATCGTTGCTAGAGCAACACCTTCAACCGACATTTTGCACACAATTACAAAGAAAAGATTGAGCAGAACGTTTATGATACCCGAACATGAGAGAATGAACAGCGGAGTTTTTGAGTCTCCTACAGAGCGAAGCGTTGCCGCACCGAAGTTGTATACCGCAGAGGCGGGAATACCGAGACATATTATCCTCATATAAAGAAGTGCGCGGCTCATAAGCTCGTCTTTAGTGTCCATAATCGCCAACGCGGGACCCGATATGAGAAGTCCGAAAATGCAGAAGACAATTCCGCCGATAAGCGAGAATACCACCGAGGTATGTACCGCCCGTGAGAGTCTGTCAAGCTCCTTTGCGCCAAAGCTCTGGGCGATAACGACGCCCGCACCTCCCGCTATACCCATAAGCAGGTTAATAATCAGGTTGGATAGGGAGGAAGTAGAGCCTACCGCTGCAAGGGCGAGCCCGTCCCCCGAAAACTGTCCGACGACGA
This sequence comes from Oscillospiraceae bacterium, assembly GCA_015063525.1. Classification (GTDB taxonomy): domain Bacteria; phylum Bacillota; class Clostridia; order Oscillospirales; family CAG-272; genus UBA1740. Next base: position 1,141 of record SVTZ01000108.1, on the reverse strand, counting down.
TATTGTCGGCCATATTGTAAAGCATTTGCAGCATACCCGTAAGTATAACGGGGATCACAAAGCTTATCATCGGCAGGAAAAGCGGTCCTTCGGTCAGGTCGCGCTTTGTTTTAGCCGCCATATACGTCATCTCCTTTCGGTTTTCAGTTATAAAATATTGTATTCTTTTTTGCTCGGTTTGTCAATCGGTTTTCATTAAAAAGTAAAAATTACTTTTCAGAATTATGCAAAAAAATACATTTTTTTTAATTTTCATACTGTACAAATTAAAAATAATATGTTATAATATATTTGGCGTAATGTGTTTATAAGAAAAAACGCCTTTTGGTTGATTATTTACTCTTATAAGGATTAAGAAATGGAATATAAAAAGAAACATACCGGACGAAATGACAGACGCCCGGACAAGCGTGCCGAGAGATACAGGGAAGAGCCTGATGAAAACATCATCTTCGGCAGAAACGCAGTAAAGGAGCTTTTGGCAAGCGGCCGAGATGTTGAGAAGCTGTTTATTCAGACCGGCGACCGTGAGGGCTCGGTAAATCTGCTTATCGGTATTGCCTCGGAGAGGAAGATTCCAATCATCGAGGCCGAGAGGTCGAAGCTTGACAGCCTTTCCTGCGGATCCCACCATCAGGGAGTGGTTGCCGTCGCCGCAGAGCGTAATTACGCGACGGTTGACGAGATACTTGCTTATGCAGAGGAGAGGGGAGAGAAGCCCTTCATTATAATACTCGACGGCGTTGAGGATCCCCATAATTTAGGTGCGATAATCAGAAGCGCTGAATGCTCGGGTGCGCACGGAGTCATTATTCCGAAAAGGCGCGCCGTAGGTCTTACCTCAACGGCGGCGAAGGCGTCTGCAGGAGCGATAGAGCATATGAGAGTCGCAAAGGTAACCAACCTTGCTATGACAATTGACGAGCTTAAGGAGCGCGGCCTCTGGCTTTATGCCGCAGATATGGACGGCGACAGCTATTACGACACTGATCTTAGCGGTGCGGTCGCTCTTGTAATGGGCAGTGAGGGCTTCGGCATTTCCCGTCTCGTAAAGGAAAAATGCGATTTTACTGTTTCCATACCGCTGTACGGAAACGTTAACTCAATGAATGTGTCCTGCGCCGCCGCGGTTCTTATGACC
>SVTZ01000019.1 GCA_015063525.1 Oscillospiraceae bacterium | reverse complement strand
TTTCCATACCGCACCTCCTTAACCAAGCTTAACTCTCGGGTCAACTACAGCGTACATAAGGTCGGCAAGAAGAACGCCGATAACGCTGAGAAGCGCGAGGAACATATTGTATCCCATTATGAAGGGTATGTCGGCAACAAGCATCGCATCAAATGCAACGTTACCGATACCTGGCAGACCGAAGACCTGCTCGGTGATGATCGCGCCCGAGAACAGACCCGGAAGAAGTCCTGCCAGAGAGGTAACGAGGGGGATCAAGGTGTTTCTGAACGCGTGCTTGTAAATAACGACCTTCTCCTTAAGACCCTTTGCTCTTGCGGTACGGATATAGTCGGAGTTAAGAACCTCGAGCATGTTCGTACGAGTCATTCTCATTCGTCCGCCGATGCTAAGGATAACGACTGTGAGAATGGGAATGAACAAGTGCCAGAGCTGGTCAAGCAGAAGCGGGAAGCCCGAAAGGTCCTTCGACGCGTCGATAAGACCCGAGGCAGGGAACCACTCAAGCTGAATTGCGAAGATGTTCTTCAGCAGCTGGCCGAAGAAGAAGGAGGGGAGAGAGATACCGATCATTACGAGAACGGTAACTACGTAGTCGCGAATTGAATACTGATGAGTAGCGGCGGTTACACCGAGAGGGATTGCGATCATAAACTCGAAAATAGTTGCGATCGCAGCCACCGCGAAGGAAACGCCCATATGATCCTTGATAACGTCAATAACGGGAACACCGTACTTAAAGGAGTCGCCGAAATCAAGCTTAAGCAGCTTGCCAAGCCAGGAGACGTAGCCCTCAAAGATGTTGGTATCAAGACCGTACTGCTTCAGCATCGCATCGATAAGCTCCTGGGATGTTTCTGCTCCGGTTGTGGTAATAGAAGAAAGCTTCTGAGTTACGAAGTCAACCGGCATACATCTGATAAGAACGTAAATTATCAGAGAAACGCCCAGAAGTATAAGGATCGACTGTGCAAGTCTTTTAATTATATACTTTAGCATAATATCCTCCGATCATTTATTTGTTAAGCAGATAATAGTCATCAAAGTCCTCTTCATCAATATCCTCAATGGGAATATTGTAGTAGACCTTCTTACGTCTGAAGAGGTTTTTGCGCTTCTTCTCGGGAAGGGTAGCGTAAACAACTATAGCCGCAATGCCAAGAGCCAGAACGACACCTCCGATGACGATACCTGCGGTAGCGCCTCCGTCAGACGAGCCGCCTATGGCTGCATTTCCGGTAAATTTGATCTCCCAGAGTCTGTCAAGGGGAGAAGAGTAGGGGTTGATGTCCTCCGGGAAGGACTTAGCGTCAATAATGTTTGCGTTGTAAGCGTAAAGCTGCTTTCTCTGGTATACGGGAAGCTCAACGGCAAGGTCGAGAACATATCCCATAGCCTCCTCGTAGAGGGAGGTACGGACTTCCTTATCGTCGGTCTCACGGGCGTCGTCGATTATCTCGCTCATTTCGTTGAGAATGCCCTGCTCGATAGAGTAGCTGCTGTTTGAGAGAATTGCGTTGTAGCCCCACGCTCTTACGCTGGAGGCGTTGGAGTTCTTGTGGTAAACCTGATACATATCAGGGTCAACCGTAGTACCCCAAGCTGCTGCCCATACTGCAAGCGATCCGGTGGAAAGCTTGGTGAGAGCCTGAGAGTCTGCGATTACCTCAACCTCCCAGCCGCACTCGTTAAGGAGCTTTGCCGCGGTCTGGAATACCTGATAGGTGGGGTGGTCGGTAAGGTTGGAGCCCGCGATGGTAAAGGTAACCTTAAGATCTGTGTCCTTGTTGTACTCCATAGTGGGATGTGCCTCAGCCTGCTGCATAAAGGAAAGGATATTGTCCTTAGCCGTCTGCTCGCTGAAGTTTATGGAAGGGTAGGAGTGGCCGTTGAAGGTGGAGTTAGCACCGGTGTCATCCTTGGGATAAGCCCAGCTTACAGTAGACATAGGCCAGAAGATCTGCTCTGCCGTACCTGCATCGTAGTACTGAAGCGCAAGGCTGGTATCCATCGCCGCCATAATAGCACGTCTGAGATAAATGTTGGGGATATAGGATGCGTTGATACCGATATAACCGTAGCCGAGCTGGTCTACCGATATCTTGTTGAAGCCCCTGGACTCTATAGAGTTGAGAGTGCTCATATTGTCCTTGGTAAGCTGAGGAGTAACGTAATGTACCGTGCCCGACTGGAGCATCGTGATAGCATCGGTTGCGGGAACTACCTGATAACGTACCTTGTCGATGTTGACGTGGTAATCGATGGCAGATCCTTCGGAGAGGCTGGCCTCCATGCTCTCCTCAAAGTAGGGGTTGGATTTGAAGTAAACAACGTTGTTGCTTAAGAACTCAGTGCCTTCGGGGTTGTCCTCACTTCTGTTATTGGTCGCCATATAAGCTCCTGCACCCATAGGAACAGAAACGTTTCTCGGGGACTGGATGACCTTGGTCATAAAGTCGAAGCTTGCGTAATCGACGCCAAAGTTGTTGCTTTCAATATCGACCTCGTAGCCCTCGGCGTAGTAGTGCTGAGGAGCAACGGCGAAGGAGAAGTTCCATACTGCCTTGGGGTCGATACCGTTGATCTTTATCTGAAGCACGTCGTACTCATCCTCGTTTAGGGGAGTTCCGTCGGGCTTATGCTCGTGAGCAACGTTATAGGTATTTTCACCAATGGTAACGCTCTCGATATCAGTGGTGTGACCAAGAGATACGATACCCGAGATATTGGGATAGAGAAGCTCTCCGTCCTTCATATTCTGCTTGAGGATAACCTCCTTAGCCTGCGCCATATAGAGCGTCTGAAGCTCGGTCGCGGTTGCCCATGCGGAAAGTATAATGTGGAGCTCCTTTTCGATCTTGGAGTTGTAAACATGCTCGATAGCGCTTTCTTTATCCTTAACTACGTCGGTGTTGTAGCCGCGCTCTACCTTTATGATCTTAGACTTGTCAGCATTGGGCTTTCCGTCCTTCTCGGCATACTCAACGGTAACGAAGCCTTCCATATACATAAAGGAGGTGATCTCGTCAAACTCGCCGGTTGCCTTGTAGGGATCCTCGGTGTAGGCCTCCTTGGCAGCCTCGTAGTCACTTTCAAGCTCCTCTCTGAAGAGCTCAAGGGTTTTTTCGTAGTCAGCGATAAGTTGCTCGTTGGTAACCGAGCTCGTATCATTGGATACAGCCTGCTTGTAACCCTCGGAAATAGACCAGGTTGCAAGCTTCTCTCTCATCTTAGCCTCGGTGGCACTGTAGGTACCCGAGGGAAGTCTGAAGGTTCTGAATACGTTGATAAGCTCATTTATACGGTTAGAGGCTCTCGTTCTCGCCTGTTTGGTAAGCTCTTCGTCTGCATTTCCGCCGCCGGAGAGATTCTGCTGTACTCTGTACTGGGAGAGCCCCTGAATATCGGTGGAGTACATAGTTGATGAGCCGGTGTAAACGGGATCAAGGTAAACGTACATATTGAAGAGCACGTCCTCAATGGTGAGAGCCTCACCGTCGGAAAACTTGATACCGTTTTTAATTATGAAGGTATATGTAGTGACACCCTGCTTATCGGGATTATCGCTTACTGCGTTGCTGTCATACTCCGAGGAATAGTCGAGCGTAACTACGGCGTAGTCCTCACCGAAGGCGACGCCAGCGTCGCCTTTTTCATCGGTGTCGGAGGTAAGCAGTCCGATCTGTGTCATAGAAACTATTGTGCCGTCTGATGCACTTGTTGAGAAGAAAGGATTGAAGAGACCATCCAGAGTATCCGTCATTATAACGAATGCCTGATCTCCGCTACCCCCACAGCTCGAAAGCACAGACGTGATACCGAGCATCATACTGACGAACAGTATCAGAGAAATGATTTTGTTTTTCATTTTTCGCCTTCTTTCATTCAATCTGTTTTTTAGTTACTACCCGGTATAATTGAGATCGTACCGCCGTCAGAGATTTCGATATCAAAGCTTCCGTTATCGGGATTTGCCTTTTCAACCGAGACGTCGGCGATAATGCCGTCGGTGTCTCCGATGCCTGCGACCTTACCTATAACGTAGCTCTCGTTGCCCGAAGCAAGCTCTGCGCAGTTGTCACCGATGACGATCTTACCGCTAACGGTAACGTCATTGAACTTTGCGCCCTTGCTGATCATACCGGTGAGCAGGCCGAAGCTTGCGTCGGTAGCAACACTCATAAGATCGATAGTGTGCGTTACGTTCTCAAAGTTGAGGTGTTCGATATAGGCGTTTTCGTCAAGAGAAGCGAAAATACCGTTATTAATACGGCTTCTCGAGGTGCTCTCAACCGAAATGCCTGTGATTGTGTGATAGTTTCCGAAGATCTTTCCGGAGAACTTACCGTTTACGAAGATAGAGGGCCACTCAATACCGGTGAAATCAAGATCTGCGTAGATCTCGTAGTAACCGGCAGAGTCGGCGTTCTTGCGTAGATCCTCTGCGGAATAGATTCTGTATCTTTCACCCTCCTGCCAGGTGGTGTAAAGCTTGATTGTAGGTGTAAGGGAGGTTGCGGTTGCTTCGTCCCATTCTCCGCTGATGACCTTATTCTTGCCCGATCCTACGGTCTCGCCAACGACCTTGTCTGTCATGGCCGCATCGTAGTAAACCGAGTCGAGAGTGTAGCCGTTTCTCTTTGGGAAGTTGTCCATCTCAAGAACAACGCCGCCATCAGCCCATTCGGGAATGGTAAGGTTGATAGCGCTGGCGGTCGAAACGAGGATCTCGTTTCCGCCCTCGTCCTTGGTGTAGATCTCGTACTTGTAGTAGGGAACCCAAGCGGCGTAAAGCGTCATAACGCTTTCCTCTGCGGAGTATTCCTTGCTCGGATCAATGTAGACTCTGTCATTTTCAAAGTCCCACTTACCAGAGTAGGTGTAGCCCTTTTCAGGGGCGTTTTCGTCAATGAGCGTTCTCTCGCGGTACCAGCCTGCAAGGAAGTGACCTGCCTTGGTAACGGTAAGAGCGTTGCTCTTGTCGCGTCTTTCGTCATCGGGAGCGAGCAGCTTAATGCCATCCTCCGAGACGTTTTCGGGGTTGTAAAGGTCGATTACCGAGGAATCGCTGCCCTTGAAGCTACCGCCGTTTGAATCGAAGGTAATGCTTACGGTGTAGCCGTCTTCCTCGTAGCCGGCGTAGAAGCTTTCGTCGCCGGAGGCAATTGCCCAGACAATGCCCGCTATAAGAATGAGGGCTGCGGCGATAGATGCAAGGATTACGATTATTCTGCGGTATTTGTCGGTCTTAGACTCCTGCCTTGCGAGAAGGTCGTCAACGTCGGCAAGCTTTTCAGCCGACTTCTTCTCGAGCTTCTTTACCGGAGCCGCCTTGTGGATAATGGGAGCAACGTATTCGTATTCCTCCTCAGGGCTGCTTTCGCCCTTGTTTTTTTCCTCCTTCTTCTCGGGAGTGAGGAGAGAGAGACCGCCCTTCTTCAGAATTCTGATGAAGAGGATAAGAACTACGATGAATGCGATAACCACGAGAGAGAAGATCGCGCCAACGATTATAAGAATGACAACGTAAATATTTACTTCGTTATCGATTATGGTATTCTCGTCGCCGCTGCCGTCGTTCATAAGATGCTCAAGGTCGGCAATTCTTTGCTCGGCGGAGGCAAGGATTGCGAGAGTATCTCCGGGAACCAGCGAGCGTTGCTCGAAGCTTGTAATAAGATCGTAGGCAGCTCTTGCAGCCTGGATAATATCCTTATGCTGAAGCTTGATGTCCTTTACGTTCTGGGGGATCTGTCCGATAGCCGCGATAGCCGCAAGAGTTATGTCGTCTGCAGCTAGCGCGCCGTCAACGGTGAGAGTGAAGTACTGATTCATAATGAAGGAATCGTAGTTCTTACCGTTGGAGGGACGGATCATTGTGATCTTGTTATCTACGTGGCCAACATAATCAACGAAGTTAGCACCGTAGAAGAAGTTAGAGGGAAGGGCGGTAACGTTCCACATAAAGAAGGGTGTGATCTCAATTCCGTCGTAGTAAAGCGGGAAGCCATAGTTGTCAACGAAATCGTAGTTACCTGCCGCGGGAATATTCTCCATAGACTCGTAGTAGAGGTTGTCGTACTCCTCCTCGAGTATGGGAGCGCTGTAGCTTGCAAAGGATACGAAGATAAGATCCTTACAGCCGTAGAAGGCCTTGTGACCGATAGCCGCAACGGTGGAGGGAAGAACGACCATCTTAACGTCGTCGCCCGCAAATGCCATTGCGCTGATTCTTACGGTACCGTCTGCAACCTTTGCGGTGGTGCCGCCCATCCAGGCGATAAGCTCAAGACCCTTGGGAACGACTCTGTAAATCGATCCGTCGATGATCTTTACGCTGTCGCTGAGATCGAAGGTATAAACCGTCTTGGTATTCATTACCTGATCGGCAAACACCTCGTCCTTCGTGGTAAAGAAGGGCGCGATAGTACAGTTAGCGAAGGGGTTGTCACCGATATTGGTAAGAGACTTTCCAAGCTTGACTGCAAACTCGGTAACCTCTTCCTTGAAGAATGCGTGAGTGCCGATATACTCGGCAGAAGAGAGATCAACGTAGGAAAGCGCGGAGTATGCAAAGGAGTAATCGCCGATATAGCTTGCGTTTTCCTCGCCCTCAATATTGAAGAGCGACTTGCAGTAGGAGAATGCTCCCTCCTCAATAACTGCGTCCTCTGCGCCGAGGATAGCAGATACAAGCTCCTCGTTATAGCAGAAGGCGTACTCGCCGATGAATTTGGCATTAGAAATATTGATATTCAGAAGCGCACACTCTGCGAAGGCGTAGCCGCCGATGCTCGTAACCTTATCGAGGTTGATAGAGCTGAGAAGGTCGCAGGCCTGGAATGCGCTGTCGGGAATAACGGTAAGCTCCTCGCCGATGATTACCGTCTCAAGCTTCTTACAAGCCGCGAAGGCGTTCTTTCCAAGTACGCTTGCCGAGGAGATATCCACGCTCGTGAAAGCGGGAGCGTAGTAGCGGTAGGTGTATTCACCCTTGTCGGTGATATCAACGCTGGTGTAATCGGCAGAGGTGTATTCGAAGTGAATATCTCCGGAGAATGCAGACTCGCCGATATAGATCGCCTTGTTAAGGTTAATAACCTTTTCAAGGGAAGAGCAGTTGTAGAATGCATAGTCACCGATTACTGCGTTCACACCGAGAGCAGCCTCGGTAAGGTTTGCCGCACCGTAGAATGCGCCGGTTTCAAGTACCGCGTTGTCTCCTATAGTAAGAGAGGTAATAGGACCGTCGAATACTACATAATAGATCGCGTAGGTCTTAGGCTCACCCTTTCCGGTGGCGGAATTGTAAACATTACGGACAACCTCGTAGTTGTCAGCGTGGCTGTGATCGTTGTAGAAGGCGTATGCGCCAACGGTAACGTTATCGCCGATTACCACGCTCTTAAGCTTAGTGCAGTTGTAGAAGCAGGCCTCAGGAACGGTAAGACCGTCGCCTACAATAACAGACTCAACCTTGCTTCTCGAGAATGCGTGATCGCCGATTGTTATGCCGCTTTCAAGCTCAAAGCTCTTAAGGTCGGTATTCTCAAAGGCGTAGCTACCAATATTGGTAAGCTTTCCAAGCTCGATATTTCTGAGATTTTCACACTCGGAGAAGGCGTAGTCGCCAAGATATGTAACATAAGGAAGGCTTACGGTGACAAGGTTATTGCTGCCCGAGAAGGCCGCGTTACCAACCGAGGTGATCTTGGGATCATTAAGGCTGAAGCTTAACTTTGTGGGAGCGACGAGAAGAATCTCGGTCCCTGCGGTATTGGTGAGATATTCGCCACCCTCGCAAGAGATAAAGGTGGTGTTTCCGTCGGCAACCTTAAAGGAAGATACCGCGGTATTTCTGAAAGCGTACTCACCGATTACCGATACGTCCTTGCCGAGAGTTACGCTGCGAAGCGACCTGCACATATTGAATGCGCCGGCAGGAATAACCGATGCATTTATGGAGATAGACTCAAGGGAGGTACAGTCTGTAAATGCGTACTGACCGAGCTTGATCTTCTCAGCCTTGATCTCGACGCTCTTAAGTCTGGTATTGGCACCGAAGGCGTAAGCACCCAGAGACTGAAGGGTCTCCGGAAGATTTACCTTAGTGATGGCGGCGTTGCTTGCAAAGGCGTAGTTCGCGATAGCAACGGCGTTGTCAAGATTGAGCGTACCTGTAATAGCGCAGCCCTGGAATGCGCTCTGGTTAATGAACTTAACGTTCTCGATACCCTTGATCTCCTTAAGCGCGGTACATCCGTAGAATGCGCCGTAGTCAATAGTTTCAAGAGTAGAGGGAAGGGTGATCTTCTCAAGCGCGGTCATATTTGCAAAGGCATACGGGCCTATGCGCTCAACGCCCTCAGGCAGAGTGACCTGCTTGATGGTGTTATCACCTATGAACCACATCTTCATGGTCTCGGGAGCCTCGTCGGATATCTCGTCGTCGGGACCCTTGTCAACGTAGTCGTAGTTGGAGAATGCGAACTGGCCGATCTCGGTGATGGCAAGATCCGCGGGGAAGGTAACGTGGTTCGCGCTGTCACCTGCGCCGAAATAGTTGGTAAGAGAGGGACCGGAGGTTATGTAAGGCTCCTTAACCTCAATATTAACCGTGGCGGAGTAAAGAGTATCTTTATCGTCCATCATTACCTTAGCTGTTACTGAGGCCAGACCCTCGTCAACTGCAATAAGCTGTCCTGTGGTCTTGTTAATGGTTACGATGCTCTCGTTACCCGATTCAAATACAACGCTGGTTGCGTTAGGGAAGTATGCCTGAAGGTCGTATCTCAGCGTAACCGACTCGGAGGGATAGAGTGAGAGCGCATAGTATGAGTGAGATGCAAACTTCAGCTCGTCGCCCGTTGTACCTATGTCTCTGTCGGTGTTGTCAAGCTTGTAGAAGGCCTTGTTAACGTAGAAGCCGGTGAGTGTAAAGGATTCTGCAACCGGCTTCGTATACTCCTGATAACCCTTGTCGCCCGGCCTGAGTACGGTAACACCTACGGTAGCTTTGCTTCCGTCGGGGGCAGTCGCGGTGATCATCGCACCGCCGCTTCCTACTGCAACGAGCTTTCCGTTAATAACGCTGACAACTCTTGTGTTGTTGCTCTTAAGGGTAATAAGCTCACCCCACTCGGTAGAGGGATAAACAATCGGGGAAAGGTCGTAAACCTCGTTGGGGCTGAGAATTATCTCCTCTTCCTCGAAATAGAATGCCTTGAAATCGTCTGGAAGGGCGATCTCGTAGGTAGCCGAGTTCATCGCGTAGTCGTAGCAAGCAATGGTGAAGCAGTTGGTATTCATCGCGCCCGAAGCGATACTATCGATATAATCGGTAAGCTCGTAGGTTACGTAGCTCGTGGAATTGAAGTCGGAATAGATGGGAGTTGCGTACTTATCGAAGGAATTGAAGGTTGCCGCGCCCGTGCTGTCGGTGCCGACGTAGCCGGCCTGAAGAGCCATCGAGTAGTGGTTATCATAGATAGCCAGCTTGGCAAAAAGACGGGTCTTCTTGGTGGAACGGTCGTACTCGGTGTAGAACTCGCAGTCGGTAAGCGCAGGTGCGGAGAAGTCTGTCACGAGAGGGAAGACAAACTCATTGCTGAGGTTGGTGTCAGCACCGTCGCGCTCGTAATCGAGATAGCCCTTTACGGTTACCGTATACGCAGTGTTGTTCTTAAGATTTTGGTCTATGGCGCTGAATTCAACGTCGATGTTCGCGGGTCTGATAGGACCGCCGTCACCGTAGGACTTTCTGATATAGGTCTCGATATTCTCATATACGATCTCGCCGGTAGAGTCCTCGGTAATAACGATCTCAACTCTCGCCGCACCTCTGAGCATACCTGCCCAGATGAATCTTAAGGAGTTGATCTCGCCGTTGGCGTTCTGGTTAGATAGTGCTATGTACTTTCTGTCTGCCGCAATTATCTTGTTCTGGGGATTCTGCTCGAAATAGTATGAGCCGAGATAGCTTACGTAGTCGCCGGTAGATCCGCCGATAGGACGGGTAGCGTAAGCGTCGGGAAGAGTCTTGTCGAGGGGATCGATGGAATCGTCAAGCTCGTCTCTGTTGGTCTCAAAGTAATCAAGGTCAAAGAGGGGAGACTTGGTCCAGTCGCCGTAGAACGCAAGGTAAGGAACGTTAAGATCCTCTTCGCCGCCCTCAGCCTTAAGCATAACGTAGCCCTCAACGTACATACCGTTCTCAAAGGACTCGTCAAGATACTTCTTGTTCTCGTCGGTAAGGGTGATCCTTACTGTAACGTCCGCGGTTGCACCTGCGGGAACGGTGATAGACTCTCCGTTCTTGCTGCCGCCGCTCACCGAGACGATCTCAACCTTGACGCCCTCAAGCGCAAAGGCAGTTTCGGTAACGGTAGTTTCGCCCTGGTTAGTCTTGGTCTCGCTTACACCCTCGGTAAAGACGTGATAGTCAACGCCGTAGGTAATGCTGCCGGAGCCAAAGTTGTAAACGCCGAATTTTAGCTCGTAAACGCCCGTTTTATCGGGGTCGTCGCCAAGCTCGATCTTCGACTTGTCCATAATAGAATTGTCATCGCCGTAGGTAACGATATATGCATTGGTAGCTGCGGAGTCAAGAAGGTTGGCAAGACCTGCGCCCTGCTTTCTTACGGAGTAGGGCAATCCGTTTTTATTTGTAACGATATCCGCGGTGGACATCATAAGTCTGTTTACTGTAGCTGTAATCTCTGCAGCGTCCGTATCGCCGTCAAAGCCGAACTTTTCAATAACGTACTGACGGAGAAGGGCGGAAACACCGGAGATGTTGGGGGTAGCCATGGAAGTACCGGAAATTCTGTCGTAATCCTCGCCGGGAACTGCCGAAAGGATGGATCCGCCGTGAGCAGTAATCTCGGGCTTGATCTCAAGGTCGGGAGTAGGACCCCAGGAGGAGAAGTCGGACATAAAGGGACCGGAGGTCTGGGAACGGCTGATCTTGATCTTGCCGCTGCGAGCCGCCGCAAGCATCTCGCCGTCATTTTGGGAGATGGAGCATACGGCAATACCGGTCTCACCAACGTTCATCTTAATGTCACCCGAAACGTTGTTGTAGATTATTACGCCCGCCGCGCCCATTTCCTCGGCAAGTGCGGCCTTTTCCTCAAAGGTGTTGTAACCACGCTTGATAAGCGCTATCTTACCCTTGACGTCAATACCGGAGTAATCTGCCGCCGAGCTTCCTGCGCCGGCAATAAGAACGTACTCAAACTCCTTCTCATCAACACCGTCGCCAAGAAGCTCGTCAACGAAGTGCTTCTCCTTGGAAACTCTGTTGGTGGACTCTATGAAGTACATTATTGTCTCATTATAAAGAAGGTAGGGGGTCTTCGCACCCTCAATAGATGCAACCGAAAGTGCGCCCTTGTAGGTAGAGGGAGAGCCGACGGTTGCACTGTCGGGGTTGGAGGTAAGGGGAAGGTTACCGTTCTTATCGGAGCCGTACGTGGAGTTAAAGCTGTTGGATGCAGCAACTACGAGAGAGATGCCGCGCTCGCGGATCTTGTCGTAAACGCCGGACTCGAACTCTCTGTCGGTCTCTCTTGAGAAGCCGCAGGTAGTACCGATGGACATATTGATTACGTCAACGCCGAGAGCCACGCAGTCCTCAAGAGCCGCAAGGATCCAGGAGGTGTGTGAGGTGGATTCAACGTCGGAGAATATCTTCATTGCGGCAATCTGCGCGTTGGGTGCAACGCCCACGAACTCGCCGGTATAGTCCTCGGCCTCGATATGCTCGAGACGGTTACCTGCAATAACACCGGAAACGTGAGTACCGTGGTTGGAGAGCAGGGGGAATACGTCGGAGTCGCTGTCAGCGTAGTCAAACGCGTAAGGAATCTTATTGCCTATGTAAACGTCCTCTGCGGTAAGACCGGGAACCATGCTCTCTGCAGCCATATCGTTGCCTGCCATAATAGACTTGATATCCTCGAAATCAAGACCGAGCTTGTTTCTGTCTGCCGTAAAGGTGGAATCCGAGAATGCGGAGTGATAGTAGTCGATACCGGTGTCAAGAACCGCAACTACGATGCCGGTAGCATCAACACCGTACTTTTCAACGAACTCCTCGCTTGAGAAGATACCGGTGCCGTATACGTTGACCTTGTTTTCAACCAGCTTGGTCTCGGATACGTTGTAGACCTCGCCGATATAAACGTTGGCGTCGGACTTGACCGCGCGGCAAACGTCCTCGAAGTCTGCAGCCTTTATAACTATCTCGAAGCCGGAGATGAGAGTGTTGTATCTCTCGCCGAGAGTATAGCTTATACCGTCAAGCTTTTCTCTTACAGCCTCGGAATTGCTGTATATGTCGTTTTTGATTTTCCTTGCCTCGTCGGTGAGAATATACTCCGAGAAGGAGAGGGAAGAGCCGGACTTATCGTATGCATCGAGCAGAGTTTCGGTTTTTGTCTGCACGATGATAGAAAGGTCGTCGGATTCCTTGACGGTGTCGGGAAGCTTATAAATTACCGACTCGTTATAGAGGTTTTCGGTTTTTAAATCGACCGAACCCGTTAAGTTGCTTATTGACGGTGACGAGCCGTAATAAGTCGTTCCGTCGGCGGACAGATAGACCGTGAGTACGGTAGAGATAAGCATTACCGCAGCGATCACGGCTGTCAGCACTCGGATCTTTCTGTTTTTCTTTGTCATTTTTCTTGCCTTTCTGACTTTTTTAGCACCTATAATATAATTTAATAAAATATTAACGCGCATTTTATATTTTAACATAATGTAAACAAAAAAACAAGAGCTTTTGACAAATTAAGGCATACGAAAATGTTAATTATTTTTTAATTTATGGAGAGAATGGAACTAATTTGAATTTTGCTATTGATTTTCCTGCAAAAATGTGGTATGATACAAATGTATATTTTCGGCATTTTGAGGTAATAATATGCATTTGGCCCTGATCTGCCGTGCAAAACAAGTAAAAAAGGAGAATTAATCATGAAAAGAACAAATAAGGCAATTGCTTCCTTACTAGTTCTGCTGATGCTGCTCTCCTCCGTGATGCTTGCCTTCTCATCCTGCGTTGATGACAATCCGGATGATAATGGCGACCCATCCGGAAACGGCGGCAATCAGAGCACAACTAAATCAAGCTACAGCGTTACCGTAATGACAGAGGGAGGTATGGCAATGGCCAATCTTCCCATTTACGTTTACGAATATGAGGACGGCGCGCTCGGCGAAATGGTTGACGGCGGTTACGGCGCTACCGACGCAAGCGGTAAGGTTACTTTTAATCTTCCTAAAAACGGCAGCTATGCGGCGCGTATAGATATTTCCATTCCCGACGGCTACGAATACGAGAGATATTACCCCCTTGTTTCGGGTAATACCCCCATCACCGTTTCCTCCAAGGTTATCCCCGAGAGCAGTCTTGTGGGCGTAACCTATGGTCTCGGCGACGTAATTCGTGATTTCAGCGTTAGCACCAATATTCTTGAGCTGAACGAGGAGACCGGCAACTATGAGTTTGTTGAAAAGCAGTTTACCCTCTCCGAGGCACTCAAGGAGAAGGATGCGGTGCTTATCAACTTCTGGTATACCACATGCTCCTGGTGTGTTACCGAGTTCCCGCTTATGCAGAAGGCGTACGAGACCTATGGCGACGATATCGCAGTAGTTGCTCTCGACCCCTATACCGACGAGACCATTTCTATGATCAAGAACTTCCAGGCTGACATGGGCCTTACCTTTAATGTTGGTCAGGATCTTTTCGGTCTCTCTAATGCATTCGGCGTTACCGGTTATCCTACGTCTGTTGTAGTAGACAGATACGGCGTTATTGCTATGATTGAGGCAGGTGCTATCACCAGTCAGAGAGCCTTTGACGTCGTTTTTGAACACTTTACCGGCGACGACTATGAGCAGAAGCTTATCGTTAATTACGAGGACATTGTTCCCAAGGAGAAGCCCGACGTTCAGATGCCCTCCAGCGATGAGATCAGCAACGTATTCGACAAGGGTGCTCTCGGAGAGATTGAGTACCTTCCTTATCCCGATAATGCAAGCGATGAGGAGAAGGAATATTCCTGGCCTTTCCTCATTGGTAAGGCAGAGAAGGGCAACGTTGAGTACGACGTTATTTATTCCTCCAATTCCGGCAAGGAATCCTCTTTCGCTCAGATGATCTTTGACGTTTCTCTTGAGGCGGGCGACGTTCTTGCCTTTGACTACTATGCTTCTACCGAGCGTGGCGCAGATATTCTTTACGTCGTTGTTGACGGCAAGGACATTTACTCCATTTCCGGTGAGGGTGATGAGTGGGAGACCTGCTATGCATACGTAGCAGAGGAAAGCGACACCTACACTGTAGGTATTATCTATGCTAAGGATTCAAGCGATGATGTTGGCGATGATACCGTATATCTTAAGGATCTTCGTATTGTATCCGAGAGCGACGTTGACCGTGAAACCTATATATATCGTTTTGCTGCTACCAATCCTGACAGATTCAGCAATTATCAGGACTTCGTATCCATCTTCTATAACGAAAGCGACGGCTACTATCACGTAGACAGCGCAGACGGTCCTATCCTTCTTGCTGATCTTATGGGCTACACTCGTTTTGACGAGTACGACTACATTTATAATATGTCTCTCGGTAAGAGTTACGAGGCAGAGTTGGTTAAGTATTGCAGCTACGCCTCCAACGCGTCTCTTTACGGCCTTTGCCCTGTTACCGAGGAGCTGAAGGAGCTTCTTATTCTTGTTGCAAACGATTACGGAAGCGGCATTGAAAACGAATGGCTCGAGATCTGCTGCTATTACGATGCATACGGCACCGGCGGCAAGCAGCTTGCGGATCCCATCAAGGGTCTTTCACTCTTCTCGGCTTACGACGTAATACTCAGCAACAAGGGGGCTACCGATTTCCCCAATGAGATCGAGTATAACAGAGTTATTATGCCCAGAGGACTTCTTTACAAATTTACTCCCGAGCAGTCCGGAACCTACCTGATAACCTCCCGCGCTCTTGACGAGAACAATCCCGGACAGAGCCTTGAGACCAACGCGTGGATATTCACCGCCGAAGGCTTCGGTCAGAGACAGGAGTGGTATACCTATGAAAACGTTGACCGCTTCAATGATAAGGACTATAACAATTGTTATATGATGGTATATCTTGAGGCCGGCAGAGACTATTACATCGACATCGCATACTACGATGTATATCAGGAAGGCACGATCAATTTCAGAGTCGAGCGCCTTGGCGGCGAGGGCTTCTATAGATTCTCTCTCGCATCTCCCGGCTATTTCACCTCTCTTGAGTCCATTACCGGAGAGCTTACTAAGACTATTGCCGGAGGTATAGAGGTTGAACTTGGAAGTGACGGAATATGGCGCGAGAAGCGCACCGACGGCAGAGAGGGATCTATCCTTTACGCTGACTTCACAATGAAGACTCCTATATTCAGCCACAGTATTGAGGCTATGATTGACCGTGGCGCCTTCAACTTCGGTCTTACCGAGGGTGATCAGCTTATCCTTAGCTACCTTGCTCTTAACGATAATGATCCCGAAAAGTGTGATGCATATCTTCGCGAGGAATGGGGCGAGAATTACGAGACCTATGCGGAGCTCTATCATGTAGAGGATGTATATCAGGGTATCTACCACGGCGAGGGCAAGGATTACACCTCCATTGCAAGATCCTACTTTAACAAGAGGATCGTTGCGGGCTATAATGCACAGCTTGGCGAGACCATTGCTTCTGACGATGCAAGAATAGGCTGCGTTGTGGTTACCGAGGAGCTTGCAGAGCTTCTCCAGATCCTTATGGATAAGTACACCTTCGAGGGAGTGGAAAACTCCTGGACCAAGCTTTGCTACTATACTCAGTATTTCTGTGCAGCAACCCCTAAATAATTAAACATCTTTGCCGAATGTGGCAAGCAAAAAAAGATGCATTCGGCGCCGTAAGGTTGCCGAATGCATTTTAAACTTTACATTTTTAGCGTTTTTTAACACTTTAGGAGTAAAAAGTAATGAAAAAAATATATAAGATCTTTGCTCTCATTTTTGTATTGTCGGCGCTTATCACGCTGATGGCGGCTTGTAAGGAAGAGCCTACATATTCTGATTATACCGTTACCGTGGTTGACGGTCTCGGTTCTCCCCTGGACGATGTTATAGTTAAGTTTGTTGACGAGAATAACGAGTCCAAGACCAGAGTAACCGATAAGGACGGATCGGCGGTTCTTAAAAACACTCTTGACGGCAATTATAAGGTTTTCGTTGAGCAGGGCTTCAGTGACGCCATCATAACTCAGAATGAATATGCCCTTTCCGAAAGCAATAAGTCCATTAAAATAATAGCTCGTAACGGCTCAAAGACTGTAAACATTTATGGCAACGTTGCTGACGATACATTCGCTTACAACCTCGGTGTTGGCAATTATAACGTTGTTGCCGAGGCAGGAAAGACATCATATTTCGTGTTTTATGCAAATACTAATGGTGTATACAAGGTTTCGTTCAGCTCATCTGATTCCAATATGACGGTTGGATATTACGGAATTCCTATGTTCGTTCAGTCAACCCATTGCGGTGACGGCGAGTATGACGGAAATAGCTTTGAGCTTATCATTCAGGACACAGCTACTCCTTACGTCATAGGTCTTAACTGTATGAATTCCTGCGAAGCAGAGTTGGTTATTGAGCGCACGGGCGACGCACCCTTCGACCCTGATTACGCTCCCTGGACTCAGATTGAGAAGGAGGCCGAGATCGAAAAGTGCGTAATTGACCCGGGCGTAACGCTTGTTGATTTTGACGTTAGTGATCCCACTCTTTCAGTAAGCCTTGGTGACGACGGCTTCTATTACACCGCAGACGGAAAGCTCGTCTACATTCGCATCACCTCCAACGGAGTCAAGTATCTTGAGACCGCATCTCTGGCATATCTTGCAGGCTTTGTAAGCGATCAGGTCGGTATGAATATCGGCGGATATATCTACGATGAGAACGGCGAGTTCGTCGAGAAGCGCAATTACAATCTTATGATTGAAGATTATATGGAGTTCTGTGACTCAACCTACGGCGTAGTTCCGCTTACTGAAGAGCTTGCCGAGTGTGTTAAGCTCCACGGCGAAAGCACCGGCTGGTGGAACCCTACTGCAGGTAACTACCTCTTTGGCACCGATCCAATAGTACACAACAACGCTTGGCTCTTCCTTTGTATGTTAGAGGCGTAATGGTTAGGTAAAAATAAATAAAAGAGGACGGAGAGATCCGTCCTTTTTTATGCCTAGAAGAGCTATATCTGCTTATGCACGCTCTTGTATTCGTCGTAATATCTGTAATATGGACATTCCCGTGTTCTTCCGCCAAGAAATTCCGCCATTTCATCCTCATCAAGGCTCAGATTGCAGCCGTAACTGTCGGTATACTCATCGTATTCATAGAATTCACAGCTCTCGCAGCTTGCTTTGTTCTTATATCCATATTTTGAAAAATCCATATCAAATCCTCGCCTTTGAAAATGTTATTTTTATTTTACCACAAACTATTTCCAAATTCAACACCTTTTACAAAAATATAATAAAACAAACATAAAAGCCCGAAAATCTCGCAAAAAGCAGAAATTTTCGGGCAGAATTTATTAATGAGCAAACTGACTGTTGTAAAGCTCGGAGTAGAAGCCTTCCTTTTGAAGCAGCTCTTCGTGCTTTCCGGTCTCAAGGATGCGTCCGTCCTTCATTACGAGAATAACGTCGGCCTCGCGTACCGTAGAAAGTCTATGAGCAACGATAAAGCTTGTGCGCCCTTCCATCATCGTGTTAAAGGCCTGCTGTATCTTCATCTCTGTTCTCGTGTCGATAGAGGATGTAGCCTCGTCGAGAATAAGCATCGGGGGAAGAGAAAGCATTACTCTTGCAATGCAGATAAGCTGCTTTTGTCCTCCCGAAAGCTCCTCGCCGCCTTCACCTATAATAGTGTCATAGCCGTTTTTCAGCCTTTTAATAAAACCGTGGGCGTGGGCTGCCTTTGCCGCCGCCTTGATTTCCTCGTCGGTGGCCTCAGGCTTGCCGAAAGCAATGTTGTCTCTCACGCTTCCACTCATTATCCAGGTGTCCTGAAGCACCATTCCGTAGGAGGCGCGCAGTGATTTTCTGGTTATATTTCGAATATCCTCGCCTTCAACCGTGATTTTACCCGAATCAACGTCGTAAAAACGCATAAGGAGGTTGATGACCGTAGTTTTTCCGCATCCTGTAGGACCTACTATAGCAATTCGCTGACCCGGCTCGACATTGAGACTCAGATCGCGGATAAGCGGTTTCTGCTTTTCGTAGGAAAACTCTACTTTTTCGAGGTCGACTCTGCCGCTTGCATTTTCAATTACCGAGGCATCGGGCGCGTCGGGGGTCTCCGCATTCTCCTCAATCAGAGCAAAAACTCTTGCCGCAGAAGCAAGGGCGTTCTGAAATTCGGCGATTATGCCGGAAATCTCATTGAAGGGCTTGGTGTACTGATTTGTGTAAGATAGTAAAACGGTGAATTCACCGACGGTAAGAAACGCCATATCAATCGGGACAGCCTTTGTCTCTATAACCGCCAACGCGCCAACAAGGGCAACTGCCGCGTAAACAATACTGTTTATAAACCTCGTCGTCGGATTAACGAGGGAAGAGAAGAATATCGCTTTAAGGCTTGATTTTTCAAGTCTTGCGCTTATCTCATCGAACACCGAAAGAGCTTCCTTTTCTCGCCCGAAGGCTCTGACTAGTCTTGAATTACCGATCATCTCGTCAATGTGTGCCGCCTGCTCAGCTTCGCACTCGGAGCGTTCCTTAAACATTGAGAAGGTGCGCCCACCGATAAATCTGGCGATGAGAATGGATATCGGTGTAAGCAAAACTACGACAAGAGCAATTTTCCAATTGATATAAAGCATAAACACCAGAGTTCCGACAATGGTAAGAATACCCGTAAACACCTGAGTAAAGCCAAGGAAGAGTCCCTCGCAGAATCTGTCAGTGTCGTTAATAACGCGGTTGACGATATCGCCGTGAGGAGTTCTGTCGATATAAGAGAGAGGAAGTCTTTCGAGCTTCCCAAAAGCCTCGTTCCTTATATCTCTGCATATCTTTTGCGCCACGTTATTGTTTACCATTCCCATTATCCATTGGATCAGGGCGTTGATAAGGATAAGTATAAGCGAAAGAACGAGAAGCCTTCCTATTCCCGGAAGGTCAACTAATCCCTTGTCAATTATAAGATCGATAGCATCGCCCATAAGCATAGGAACGTAGAGCGTAAGTCCCACCGAAGCGAGAGCGAGAAAGCTGGAAATAGGTAAAAATAATTTGTATCGTCCAATGTAGGAAAGTGCTTTTTTTAGGGTCTTACCCCTTCCTTTGTTAACTAAAGTTTGCATTACGACGCCTCCTTCTTGAATTGAGAGTCGTAAATTTCTCTGTAAACAGAGCAATTTTTAAGCAGAGAATCGTGATCTCCAATGCCTACCGCACGGCCGTCGTCGAGAACGATAATCTTGTCGGCATGCATTACCGATGCGGCTCGCTGGGAGACGATAAACACCGTCTTATCTTTCGACAGACCTCTGATTGCCAAGCGAAGCGCTGCATCGGTGGCGTAATCAAGAGCAGAGGCCGAGTCGTCGAGAATAAGTATATCGGGATCTCCTACAAGGGCGCGCGCGATAGTCAGCCTTTGCCTTTGTCCGCCGGAAAAATTCTTTCCTCCCGCGCTCACCTCGGCAGAAAGCCCGCCCTTTTCGCTAACAAAATCGCTTGCCTGCGCGACATCAAGCGCGCGGTTTATTTCCTCGTCGCTTGCGTCCTTTTTTCGCCATTTCATATTATCGCGGATCGACCCGCTAAACAGCACCGCCCTCTGGGGAACGATACCGATTTTTTTAATAAGTGCCTCGCGGGTGTAATCCCTGACGTTTACACCATCAATTTTAACCTCACCGCGCGTGGTATCATAAAATCTTGTTATAAGGTTTATAAGAGTAGTTTTTCCCGAGCCGGTACCGCCGATGATTCCGATAGTCTCTCCGCGGCGAGCGAAGAATGTCACATCCTCAAGCGCGCTTTCTGAGGTATCGTTGTAGCCCGCCCACACTCGGTTAAGCTCCACGTGTATATCATCAGCCTTACCCTCGGTAACGATTCCATAGGTCTGCGAGGGTGTAATATCGAACACCGAGGAAATTCTCGATGCTGATGCAAGGGCCTTGGATATGCTGACGATAAGATTTGCCATCTTAATCAGCTCCACGAGGATCTGCGCCATATAGTTGTAAAGAGCGATGACCTCGCCCTGAGTAAGGCTTCCGCTATCAACCTTTAAAGCACCGATACGTATCAGAAGGATAACGCCTATGTTGATAATAACGTACGTCAGTGGATTCATCAGCGCGGAAACGTTTCCGGCACGTCTTTGGCCCAAGGTAAGAATATTGTTTTCGTGTCTGAAGTCTTTAACCTCGTTGTCTTCCATACCAAAGGCGCGTATAACGCGCACGCCCGCAAGATTTTCTCTCGTTCTGTTTAAAATGCCGTCAACACCGCTCTGCACCTTTTTGTACATAGGCATGGTGATAAGCATTATTCCGAAAACAATAACCGATAATCCAAGAATAACGACCGCAAAGTTAAGACCTGAATCACGGTCGATAGAGAAGGCCATTATCATCGCACCGAACACCACGAAGGGCGAGCGAAGCAGCAGCCTCAGTGTAAGATTAAGTCCGGTCTGCAACTTTGATGAGTCTGCAGTCATTCTGGTTATCATCGTTGACGTTCCGAGTCGGTCCATATCCGCGTATGAAAGCGACTGCAAATGCTGATATAGACCGCGCTTTACCTGCGTGACGAAGCCCACCGAGGCCTTCGCGGCAAAATATTGTGCTGTCAGCGAGAAGCCAAGACCAATAAGGCCGAGAAGAACAAGCACACCGCACATTTTAAGTACGTAAGTACCGTCGCCGATTGAAATACCAACGTCAATTATCGATGCAATGACAAGCGGTACGATAAGCTCGAGTGTTGCTTCAAACAGCTTGAAAAGCGGACCGAGAATAGTCTCTTTTACGTAACCTCTCAAATATTTTAGTAATTTTTTCACGTTTCTTCTCCAAAATAAACGGTTGCTTCGCGCGGGAGGCGCGAAGCAAGCCTATCAATCAATAAATTCAACTGAGAAGTAATAATTTTCCGTCTTACCGCCGAGGACCCGTGACATTTTTCTGGTGTCAAAGCATTCGGGCGTAACACCGTCCGACGGAATATCTGACCAGGGCTCAAGACAAATGTACTTAGCCTCGGTGTGCGGTGCCTTCCATATAGCAAAATAAGTAAGGTTTTCGCTTTGTTTCATACGAAGCTTGCAGTCCTCTCCTCGGGAAAGGATAGCTTCGCACCCCACGTTAGTAAGTACTACGGTATCCTTTTCGTATATCTCGCTCTCGGTAGGCAGATATACGCCGTTCTTAAGAGGAAAGTCTACCGCCATCGGTTCAAGAAACAGATTGCTTGTCATATGGTGGCGCTTTGCCTTTTCTCCGCTGGGGAAGGTGAGTGTGTAGTCGTCTATTTTACCGCTAATGGTAAATCCGGGATGCCAGCCAAGCATATAGGGCATTACCCTGCTTCCGTTGTTCTTAACATCGATGCTCATAACGAGAGTCGACTCCTTAAGAAAATAATTGACGGTCAGAGTAAAGTCAAATGGGTAGACTGAAAGCGTTTCCTCATTTGCGGAAAACTCAAGGGTGATCTCGCTTTCTGATAGCGCTGTAACCGCAAATTCGGCGTCACGGACAAATCCGTGAGCTCCCATATTGTATTCTTTTTCGCCAAGGGTGTATTTTGAGTCGAGCAATCTTCCGCAAACGGGGAAGAGTATGGGCGCGTGTCTGCCCCAATATCTCTTGTCCGCCTGCCAAACGTATTCCTTGCCGGAAGCATCCTTTGCGGATATAAGCTCCGCGCCCTTGCTGCTTACCGATACGGTAAGACTTTCGCTTTTTAAAATATAAATCATATTTTAGTGCTTCTTTGTCTCAATCTCGTTTACAACCTTTGCGATAAACTCGTCAACAGTGAATTTACCGCCCTCACCCTCAGTACGGGCTCTTACGGTGACACTGCCGGAGTTCATCTCGTCCTCGCCAACAACTATCATATAGGGAACCTT
>SVTZ01000018.1 GCA_015063525.1 Oscillospiraceae bacterium | reverse complement strand
AGAGAAAGCTCTCTGCCAAGGGTATCCTTTGCCGAGACAAGTTCTGCATCAACCACTGCGTTTTCAACTGCATTCTGTGCATCTGCCAGCTCGTTGATAATAAGTCCAAGCTGTGCATCAAGCTCATGAATATAGCCTGCTGCGTAGAGCTCTGCATATGTATCTGCATAAATCTCTTCGTAATTCTCGCTTACGAAGGCAGCGAACTCCTTTGCTTCTGCAATAACCTCCGCAACGGTCTCGCTAACAGCAGCATAGCTGTCCTCGATAACATCACGGTTCTCCTCGTACTTCTCGTTTACCTTGTTCTTAATCTCATCGTTCAGCTCAATCGCACCGATGGTAGTTGCGGAAATGCTGAACAGAAGAGTAAAGACCATAACAATGGAAACGATCTTGAAACCAATCTGTTTTAATTTCATTTTTTTCCCTTTCTGAGGCTTTTTGACCTCAATGAATATTTTATTTTTTTGGAAATCTTACAAAGCAAGGCTTTTGCCATGCCGCCTTGGAATTAACCTCAGCGAAATATATATAAAAACGTTATGAAGGGCACATCGCATATTATTTTTGCAAGCAATTTTCCTTTTCCCACGCTATGTAGTCAAAGTATTTATACTGCTTCTCAAGCTTGCGATAATCGTTCTTACCCATACCTGTCAGGGGTATCTCGTCAACGCAGACGACCGCAACCGGCCTGCCTCGCTGCTCCAGCTCCTGATGGCATCTTGCGTATATCTCACGGCATATTTCATCTCTGCGGGAAACGTCAATACCGGAGTTAAGCTCGATGACTGCCATGGGATACTGTCCCTGAGTGCGCTCACGGTCGTTTACACCGATTACAGAGCAGCTGTGAACTGCCTCATGATTTGAAATAAAACTCTCGATGGTGATGGGGAATACCTTATGCCCGTCAAATCTTGTTATCATTCTCTTGACTCGGCCACGAATGTAAACGAAGCCGTCCTTATCAATAGTTCCGATGTCTCCTGAATGTACCCAGATCTGTCCATCCGCATGTCTGCGAAGAACGTGGTCGGTCTCTTCCTTATTATTGTAATAACCTTTCATCACCGAGGGACCCGAAATGCAAACCTCTCCGGGCGTGTCATAACCAAGCTCCTCACCCGTTTCGGGATCAAAAATGCCTATTGTTGTTGCGATACATGGGATTCCTACACTGCCTCTCTTATATCTGTCATTTACACAGAACGTAGCCGCGGCAGACACCTCACTCATACCGTATCCTTGGGCGAGAGGATATCTCAAATTATGAGTCTTCATAAATTCGTTAAGTTTATCCTCAAGACCTGCGTTCATTGAGTCTCCGCCAGATCCGAGAGTCAGCATAAAGGAAAGGTCGAATCCCTTCATCTCCTCACTGTCGATCAGTATCTCGTAAAATGCGGGAGTCGCGATCATATGCTGGGGCTTATACTTTTTAATGTACTCGCCCATCTTGATGGGATAGAAGCGAGGGATAAGTGCAAGCTCCTGCTGCATTATCATCGGCATATGTATTCCTACGACGAGACCGTAGGATGAAAAGATAGGCATAATACCGAGGAATCTCGTGTTGGGCTCGTAAACGATGCCTGCGTGAAGGAAGCTGAAGGCCACAGCATTCACGCTGTCGTTAGTCAGCATAACGCCCTTGGGGAATCCGGTGGTGCCGCCTGTGTAGGTAATGGCAACCGTAGCATCGCCGTCATATTCAGCCTCTTTCGCTGCGCCGTCCTTAGCACCGGCAATGAAATTTTCCCAGCTGATATTTCCGCCCTTTCCATAAGGAATATTGCTCTTGGTAAAAAGCTTCAGAGCAAACTTTTTAATAGGGGGAAGCGATGTGCTGGAAGACTGTATTATTATATGCTCCTGATCAATTTCGGACCTTACAGCCGCAACAAGCGGATAGGCCATATCTATAACAATCAAGACCTTGGAGCCTGAGCTCTTGATCATACGCGCAACGCTCTTTTTATCAAGTCTGGGATCTATGGCGTTCATTGTCGCGCCTATTTTATTAAGAGCGTAAAAAGCAAAAATAGACTCGGGAGTTGATGCCGAGAGAAGTGAAACTGTGTCTCCGGCCCTTACCCCAAGCGCGTCAAGCGCATCGGCGCACTCGTCGATTTTTTCGATCATCTTTTTAACGGTAATCTTAGCGCCGTAGTAATAAAGCGCGGTCTCGTGAAGACGATTTTTATTGATTTCCTTGAAGTAGGAGTAAACCTTCATCCTGGGGAATTCGGCCTGCCTGCTCTCCTCGGAGAAATATTTCATCCAGGGCTTTTCCTGGCTAATAGTCTTTATATAATCCATAAATTAAATCCTTTTATTTTAAGTTAAACTTTAATGTTTTAAAATTACCTCCAATTGTCTTTTACCCGTAACTGTCAAATAGGCATAACTATCCCTAAGCAAGCAAATCGGGTGTATAACATCTTATCACATTTTTATTGACGTGTCAACACCTTTTTACAAAAAAATACTAAAAATAATGAAAATAATCAAAAAATTTAGTATTTTATAAAAATACAAATATAGAGTAATTCTTTTTTATATACAAGAAACAGTTTACAATCACAATATGCCGTTGTTTTATCCCAACGACACTATATTTTGTGTTTTTTCTCCGTTTGGAAAACTTTACAGCCGAGTCGGCTTGCGCTGTTTTTCAGACTTTTTTATTTTTTGAATTTTTTGTGAACTTTTTTGCAAATTAATATGGGTAACGATTTAAGCAAAAAAAGAAAAAACACCGCCTTTTAGATTAAAACCAGCAGTGTTTTGTAAAGTTTGATTTACATTATGTTCTTTTTTACATCCTTATCAGCCGTTTTATGTAGGATAACTTATCTAAAAGATATATAAAAACAGTTGAAAAAAGTGCTGCGTTACAAGCGATCTGTACTGCGTAAAACACTATTCCACGTACATAGTAGAGTCCAAGGTTCGCAAAATAATTCTCGTTTATTCCAAGATAGAATGCCGTGTCAATCACAGCCGATAACAAACTCAAAATTGCCGTCATTCCCACGGCGGATGCAGTCAGTATCCATCTGTTTTTTAGTCCGATGCGGCCAAACATCATAAAAACCGCCGCTACGACCGGCCAATAAAGAGCGTAGGTTATTACCCAACTGCCGAAGCCGTATATCAGCGGTTCGATACAGACAAAGACTCCTGCGGAAACCACGCCATACCAGCCGAAAACGTATCCGTAAAGAGCTAACATCAAGGTAACAATCTCGATATTAGGTAAAAAGGACAACGCCAACTTTCCGCACTCGACAGTGGCGGCCATTACCCCGACGAGAGCAAGCATTCTTGCGGCGGATAATCGTACACCATTCTCCGGTTGCTTCATAGACTATCCTTTCTCAATTTTATTCAAACCACAGCTTAAATCAAGCAAAATTTATATGAGAAATTAATAAGGTGAGCTCTCAAGACGAAAAAGAATCACTCCACCGGACTCGACAGTCATTCCGCTAAGTCCCACGCCCGCCTGATAAAGAGTTATGCCCTCGTAATCAACGGTAGGTGCGCCCTCGTAGCTGTCGGAGGCAAGCGAGGTATAAACAATAACGTACATTTTGCTTGCGGGATCCTCTCTGATAGAACCGATACCTGAAACGTACGCACCGTAACTGCTGTCTGCCATTTCAAGGGGGAGAGGATTCTCTTCCCTGTCGCGAAGATTCTCAATTACTCCCTTTGCGCCCTCCTTCTTATTCTCAACGCTTTCAAGATAGGTCTTGTACACCTCGCAGGTGCCGTCATGCCTCTCAACAACTACTATAACATCTCCCTGCTCTGCCACGTCACCAAAGATATAGCCGCACGAGCTTAGTGCAAGAAGCACAACAGTTACAGACAATAATAATCCAATAATTCTGTTTTTCATAGTGTTTTTTACCTCTTTTTCTTTGTTTCGTTACAGAAAAAGCACATTCGGGTAAAAAGAAACCGCCCCTAAAAAGGGCGGCGGATCGATAAAATCAAGCTCGAAAAACAAAAACCGAAAGAACGGTGTGAGTTTTTTACACCGTATATAAATTTCGAATTTTATATTTCGAATTTAGAATTTAAACGCCTTCCTCCGTTTGCCCAAGGAATATGCATAAAACGTCCGGCAGGCCTTCCGGCTGGAGAAGCGATGACCGAGCGACTTCGTAGGGAGGACTTCCTCTCCTTCTTATCGCACGCTTCTGTCACGGCAATGGCTGTTGCGGCGGATTTTCACCGCGCTTTCCCTGCTTGGATCACGGGTACTAAGCGTCCCCCGGACGTCTGGATATCTTATTATATAATATTTCCTCTGCTTTGTCAAGTTTGATTGCCCAACTCAAGCAATTAGAAGCAAATTTTGCGTTATTTTTTTCCCTTTTTCTCAACACCGGTATCACTCGCAGCGGCAACATACATATTTATTGTCGCTTCTATGGTATCTCTAAGTGCTACGCGCATTCTTTTGGGCAGAACGTGAGATTTTCTGTAAAGAGTCAATATCTCGGTCTCTTCATCCGAAAGCTCCGAGCTATCGGCGCGGATAGGCATATCAAAAAGCTCACCGAGATTTACACCAAACCTATCCGAAAGCTCAGGTAATATACGCATAAACGACGAGGATTTTGCTCTGCGCCAATTGCTGACGGTCTTTTCCGCAAGCTCCATTTCTCTCTCGAAGGCTGCATCGCTCTCGTACTCCGAGTCGATCAGCATAAGAACTCGTTCTCTAATCCCCTCCTTAGCGTCTCTCATTTTTTAGCATTCGCCTTCCTGCCGTGAGGAGCGCCTTTGTTTTTGTCTGTTTGCTTTTTTCTCGGTGATCTCCCTCTCGGCGCGTTTTCATAAAACCGCTTTGGTTTCTCTGTGTTTTCGGCGGTTTTTGATGCCTTTTTGTTTGTTTTTTCCACATTATTCGGCTTGTCGGTGCTGAAACCGAAGCGGCCTACTATATCGCCGAGGGCATAGTATTCCCCGTGAGCATAGGCAAGCAGGTCAGCACGCTCAAAGCGCATCTTTCCATCAGCGTCTATAATCTCCTCGCGGCATGAAACTCCGACTATATCTGCAATAAAGACGTCGTGCGATCCCATTTGCAGAATATCCGTCACGCGGCATTCGAGAGCGATTGGGCACTCTGCTATGGTAGGTGTCGAAACCTTATCGCTTTTCTGCTTTGTCAGGCCGCACTTCTGCCACTTATCCACTTTGGCGCCGGTGTAGATGCCCACGTAATCAGCAATCCTAGCAAGCGAGACCGATGGGAGATTGATAACGAACTCTCCGGTTTCCTTTAACATTCCATAGGAATGGCGGGATGGCCTGACCGAGATATAAGTCTTGGGCGGCTGCGACGCGAGAATGCCGGTCCAAGCGATAGTCAGTATATTTGAATTATCATAGTCTCCAACCGTCACCATTGCGGGAGGTATCGGCGCTGCCAGCGTGCCGGGAGCGAAGCTTTTTCTAACGTTTTTCACTTGTTTTCTCCATATTTCTCAAGCATTCCAAGCCAAAGATGGGTAAGTATGGGATCGGGCAGAATCTTAAAGAGTACATGCTGGAGCTTAGTATACCAGTTAGTAACGTACATTGCTCTGCCGCGGTCGGCCGCCTTTATACATCCCTTTACCACCGTTTCACAATTAAGTAAAGGCTTCATCGCGTTATCACGCGGGCGGGTTATGTCTTCTTTTGCGGTAGCCTTGCCGAGAAACTCGGTATGAACCCACCCGGGACAGAAGCAAGTAGCGCGAAGTCCGTATTTCCTTATTTCAAAATTAAGAGATTTGGTGTAATGAAGGACGAATACCTTGCCCGAAGAATACACATTGAAATAAGGCAAGGGTGTGAAGCAGGATCCGCTTCCCAACTGAATAATCCTTCCGCCACGCTCCATATAAGGAATCGTAATATGTGTAATAAGCACGAGTGCCTTTACGTTAAGATCTATCATCCTCTCAACCTTGTTTTCGCTTATCTCATCGAATGCACCGAAATCACCGAAGCCCGCAGCGTTTACAAGGTATTTTACCTTAGGTTTCTCGCTTTCAAGAGTATCGCGAATAGCGTCTATTCCTTCGCTCGTACAAAGATCGGCGGCGATAACTCTGTATTTTATGCCAAGGCTCTCACCAAGCTCAACCATTCTTTCCTTTCTGCGGGCAATGAGCCAAAGTTCGTCCACTCTGCCTGCGTACCCCTTAGCAAACTCCGCACCGATACCGCTTGACGCACCTGTTATAATTGCTATTGACATATTTTTTCTCCTTCAACAATATTTTACAACATAGCTATTGATTATTTCACCTTTTTTTGTTATAATTTTATCATCTATATAAGTGAAAGTCAATATAACTTCGTAAAAAATACGAAAATATACTCTTATCTTGGAAAGGATTTACGAAAATGAACAAAGGTAAACTAATAATCCGAACCGGTGTGGCGATCGCGCTTGTTATTACAATGCTTTTCTCCCTGTCATCATGTATTATTGATTTCGAGTTTTACAGCGATCTTTTAGACGGTTATCTCGGAAACGATAACGATAACGGTAACGGTAACGGCGGAGAAAACCAGAATCCCGATAACGGCGGAAGCGGTAATGACAGCAGCGGAGGCGGAAGCATCGGCGAATTTTATCCCGGAAGCGGTGAGGGAGAGATCGATAACATCCCCACGCTTCAACAGACTCTGCTCTCCACGGTTATTATTGTTGCCAACTTCAGTTATACTCCATCCGCAGGCTCGGGAGTTATCTATCAGATTGATAAGGAAAGCGGCGACGCTTATATTATAACAAATTATCATGTTGTATATAGCGACCTATACGGCCTTTCTTCAAACATAAAACTTTACCTTTACGGTATGGAGCTCGAAGGATATGCTATATCAGCAAAGTTCATCGGCGGATCGGTAAATTACGACATTGCCGTGCTTAAGGTCGAGGGCAGTGAGGTACTGAAAAACAGCTATGCCAAGGCGGCAGAGCTTGCCGACTCCGAAAGCATCAGAGTTTTTGACACCGTATATACCGTAGGTAATCCCGAGGGCTACGGCTTCTCCGTCTGCAAGGGTATCCTAAGCGTAGAGAGCGAAAACCTTGATATGGAGGGTGCCGACGGATCGAGCATCTCGCTCAGGGTCATGCGCTTTGACGCAGCGGTTAACGGAGGAAACTCCGGCGGCGGTCTTTACGACAGCAATGGAAGGCTCGCAGGCATCGTATGTGCAAAGAGAGTTGGCTCGGATATTGACAATATCGGCTATGCAATCCCCTCAAATCTTGCTAAAAATCTTGCCGACAATATAATATATCATTGCAACGGAAGCACTGTAACCAAGCTTAACCGTGCGCTTATGGGTGTTACCATAACCTCTTACGTATCAGGACTTGTTATCGATCCCGACACAGGATCCGCTGTAAAGGCAGAAAAGGTTGAGGTAATAGAGGTCTCCTCAGGCAGCCTTGCCGAAGGTAAAGTCAAGGCGGGCGATGTTATTAAATCCATAGCTGTTGACGGCGTCACCGTCGAGGCAACCAGACTTCACCACGTAACCGATCATATGCTGAACGCACGCGTTGGCAGCACGATCACTCTTTCTATCGACAGAGGCGGAGAGATGTTAAGTGTAAGCTTTACGGTTACAAGTGCCAACATTACACTTGAAAAGTAATCATAGTTAAATAAAAAATGTCCATCCGGACAAAAAGCGCATATTTGCAAAGTTTAGTTAGCAAATATGCGCTTATTTTTATTATTTCATTGAAACCGTGTCGCCAAGCGGCAACGAATAAACCTCAAGCACCTCGGGAGCCTTACCGAATATTTTCTGAGCGGCAAGCGAGTACAGGGTAAGCTGCATCTTATGGCTATTACGAAGTTTGCTTTCGGCAAGTGTACGGTCGGCAAGCTCCTCTCTCGTAAGCCTGTCAGTCTTGTAGTCGTATAGAGCCAGACTGCCGTCGTCTCGCTCGATAATACAGTCGATAACGCCCTGCACGAGAATATCCTTACCTCGGTATGCGGCTATTCTATCTTCATCCTCGGTGAATTCCGCAGCCGGCAGACGCACGTTAAATCTCAGCTCGCGGTATATTTTTCTCGCGCGGCGCATCTCGGAGAACAGATCGGAGCTCACGAATCTCTCTACTTCCCGAAGCCTTACGCGCTCTGCATCCTCTCCCGAGATAAATCCACGCTTGTTAAGCCTTTCAAGCTCGGCCGCAGCACCTTTATAGTAAAGGTTATCAAGATCACAGAACTGAAGAAGAAGATGGGTCGCAATACCCCGTTTTGCGCTCTCGTCGGAATCGCCGCCCGAAGCAAAGGCGGGCAGTATCACGCGTTTTTCCTTGTTATCGACAATATCAGGGTCAGCCTCAATACAGTCATCATAGTTGATATTCTCAAGCCTTACGCTCTCCGCATCAGTACCGTCAAGAACGGTTGGAGACATAAGCGACACCGACATTTTCTCGGGTAAAAGCGTCATATAATGCTCGCTATAATCAAAATTAAATCTGCAAAACAACTCGTCGGAAAGCGTGTCAAGAGGCTTGATGCAAAGCTCACTTTCAGACTCGCCAAAGATAAGCTCACCGTCAGCACGGATTTCACTATGCTCCGCAGACGCCGTATCTACACATATGCATATATCACAGTCACTATCCATCGGCGCAAATTCGTCCTCACAAATCGCCTTTTTACCATCGCAGACGAGGATTATATCCTGGTAGGACGAAAGACCGCGGAAGGAATATTCGGACAGGTTTTCTCTTGTGACCGAAAGGCGAAGCTCGTATTCATCACGATTTACGGTAGGACATTCGCCCACAACGAAAAGTCTCTCTCGCGCTCTGGTAAGAGCCACGTAAAGCACGCGAAGCTCCTCCTCGTAAAGCTTCCTTTGTATACGGTGATTTATGATATCCTGCACCGGATTATTCACCACTGCAAGTCCCGATGGCGTGCGGAGGCGGAAGGATATGCCAAAATCCTCCGAGAAGGCCAGCCTTGAAGTGCGCTCCTTATTGTAAATACGACCGTCGGCCTCAACCAGAAAAACTATAGGATATTCGAGGCCCTTAGATGCGTGGCAGGTAACTACCTTGACCGCGTCAACACCGGACTGCGCTCTAGAATCGTCAAAGGTAGTCTTTTTATCTATTATATTGTTGATAAAGCTTATAAAATTATAAAGCCCCTTGAATGAACCTGCCTCGTAGCTTCTGGCAAAATCGTAAAGAAGTGTCAGATTTTCTTTACCGCCGCTTCTTGAAGCAAGCGACATAAGTCCTGTCTCGCGATAGATCTTATATATCAGCGTATCAACGCCCACTCCCTCCGAAATAGTGCGGTAATAGTTGAGTTTATTAAGAAATTTTTCACCTTTTGTAAACTCCGCGTTATATTTTACATATCTTACAAGGGCCTCGTAAAGCGTTTCGCCGCCCTCTTTTCTAATCAGATAAAGTTCATCGGCGGTAAAGCCGAACAGCGGGGAGCACATAAGTCCGGCAAGATAAATATCCCTTCTTGGGTTATCGATACTGTTAAGCAAGCAGAGTGCAAGAAGCACCTCAGGAGAGAGGAAGAAGTCCTTTGCCCCTGAAATGCAAGAGGGTATTCCTCTGTTTTCAAGAGCCGCGGCGTAAAGGCTGTCCTTACCTCTTGCATTACGGATAATTATCGCTATATCCGAAGGACGTACCGGCTGGCCGTTGTTTAATCTCCCCTCTTTTAACAGCTCGGAAATTTTTCTCGCAACCGCGTCGGCGGGATCGCTATCTCCCTTTTCAATCATACATACTTCAGGGTAGAGATATTCCGGCTCTCCCATCTCCTGTAGCTTTGCATAACCGAGACGGTCGACCTCGCTGTAACCGATAGACTCCGAGACAAGGGCAAACGCGCGGTCGAAAATATTATTGACGAAGTCGACAACCGCCTTGTCGCACCTGAAATTTCGCGACATAAATATAGAAGCAGTGTCACCCTTTGACTCTTCAAGTCTTGGAAACGCAGTCTTCATGCTTGCAAAGATCTCAGGGCAGGCAGAACGGAAGCCGTAAATACTTTGCTTTATATCTCCGACCATAAATCGATTGTTTGGTCTTGAAATGGCCTCAAAAATACGGTTTTGCAGACTGTTTACATCCTGATACTCGTCAATATAAATTGCCTCAAACTGTGCTGCAACGTTCCTTGCTATATCGGTCGGCTGACCGTCCTTTATAAGGCATTTATAGGTATAACGCTCGATATCGGAGTAGGAAAGCGCACTAAGACGTCGCTTCTCCTCGAGAAAAAGTCGGTCAAAATGCTTCTCGAAACGATAAAGCACCGAAAGAAGCCTATTAAGAGACGCAAAAAGGCTATGCCACATATCCTCGGTGTAGCCGAAAAATCCCTTCATATCCGTAAGATCTTCCTTCAGCATTTTTCGGAGCGCGGCAAAGCTCTCCATATCGTCGGTCTTATCAGCGCTTTTTACTGAGGCAAGGCGCACAAACTCAAAACTAAGTATTATTCGTCTGGTATCCTCGTAGCTCTCGGCGGTACGAAGCTGGAGAAGAAGATCACGATCGCGCTCAAGCGCAGGAAGATATTTCATCTGCACAGAGTCACCCGAGCAGAACAGTCTATCGTAACGCGAATATGCCGAGAGATAATGGTCA
This sequence comes from Oscillospiraceae bacterium, assembly GCA_015063525.1. Lineage (GTDB taxonomy): Bacteria > Bacillota > Clostridia > Oscillospirales > CAG-272 > UBA1740. The sequence continues at coordinate 11,711 of SVTZ01000018.1, read as the reverse complement.
AGCATCTCACAAAGGCGAGTCATAAGATACCCGCCGTAAAGAGTTTTTTCCACCGGCAAATCATCGGCGCGGTAGTTATCAATAAGCGAATTAAGAAGGTCTATTCCATCCTCTGCGCTTTCGCATTTCAAAGCAATAACGCGAAAGACCTCTGCCAGCTCCTCAGTGCGTTTAGAGTCGGTAAGGCAGTCGCAAAGCTCCTCAAACTCAGAGGGAGATGCGATCTCGGGGAGCTCGCCGTTATAGACCGCCTCGATAAGCCCCTCGATAATGGAAATAGCCAAAAGCTCGGTCTCGGCTGTGTCGGCAATACGGTAGTTTGGAGAAAGACCCACGCGGTCACAGTTGGCGCGCAGGATCTCATTACAGAAGGAGTCTATAGTACGTATTTTAGCCGATGGAAGAAGATAAAGCTGTCTTTTCAGATGCTTGTTACCCGGATTTTTCTCCACCGCCTCGGTAAGAGCACGCGATATCTTCGCCTGAAGCTCGCTCGCCGCCGCATTGGTAAAGGTAACTACCAAAACCGAGTCGATCTCCATAGGGGCGCTCTCGTCAAGCAGAGAACGGATTATTCTCTCGGTCAGGGTCGCAGTCTTTCCCGAGCCTGCTGCCGCAGACACGAGAAGCGTTTTGTCGCGTGTATTTATTGCCGACAGCTGCTCATCGGTCCAGCGTCTCTCTGCCATTATCGCACCTCCTTTATATCTCCGCCTCATCGAGGCACATATATATCTACCAAGTATTTTAGCATAAAAAAAGTCTCTTTTCAAGATAATGAGTTGTTTTTGCCTTGAAAAAGAGAAAATAATATGTTAAAATGAAGAAAATAAAAGAAGACCGCCAAAGAGGAGAGAGTAACGTGGCAGTAAGACTCGGAGAGGTAAATATGAAGCACGGTCTTTGGCTTGCGCCTATGGCAGGCTATACCGACAGGGCAATGCGTCTCGTATGCCATAAATACGGCGCCGAGCTTTCGGTTACCGAAATGGTAAGCGCAAAGGCGGTTGTCTACGGAGATAAAAAAACCTTCGCTCTGGCAAGAATACTGCAAGACGAGGGGCCGGTTTCGGTGCAGATTTTCGGAAGCGAGCCCGAGATAATGGCAGAAGCCGCCCATACTCTCGCTAATCCCACCGTGGGAGTACGTCCCGTAGCAATCGACATAAATATGGGCTGTCCGGTGAACAAAATTTTCGGCAACGGCGAAGGATCTGCCCTTATGAAAAGCCCAGAGCTTATAGAGCGCATCACCCGCGCGGTGTCGAGTGCTATAGACATTCCCACCACCGTAAAGCTTCGTACGGGAATAAACAAAAGCAGCATCAACGCCGTAGAATGTGCTCTCGCCGCCGAGGCAGGCGGTGCGAGTATTATTTGTATTCACGGACGCACCCGTGAACAGATGTACGGCGGTCTTGCAGACCGCGAAATTATTAAAAATGTAAAGTCCGCTTTACAAATACCACTAATTGCTAACGGAGATATAGTTGACGGACAGACTGCCGTGGCAATGCTTCGCGACACGGGAGCTGACGGAATTGCAATCGGCAGAGGTGCGGTTGGAAACCCATTTATCTTTGAGGAAATCATATGCGCACTTGAAAGACGTGAGTTCACCGGGCCAAATATTGAAACCAGAATTGAGGTTGCCCTGCTCCAGCTAAAAACCGCCGTAGAAGAAAAGGGCGAGCGCATAGCCATTCCCGAGGCGCGAAAGCAGATAGCCCTCTACCTTCGCTCATTCCGCGGAGCGGCACGCATCCGCGCCGAGATCAACCGTGCTACAACCTACCAGGAGGTAGAAAAGGCCCTTAAAAGTGCGCTTTACGAAAAATAACATAAATAAAAACACCTATGAGCCTTTTACGGTTTCACAGGTGCTTTTGTTTATTTATCCAATAAGGAAATAACCGATACTACGGTTTTGTTATATCCGATATTATCCTGCCGTCGGAAATGGTTATTTGCCTTCGGCAGTGCTCTGCCACATCGGCATCGTGAGTAACTACAACCACCGTTATTCCCGAGGAGTTAAGCTCTCCGAAAACCTGCATAATCTCATTTGCAGTATCGCTGTCCAATGCGCCCGTGGGCTCGTCAGCAAGTAAGACGGATGGAGAATTCACTATTGCTCTGGCAATAGCCACCCTCTGCCGCTGTCCGCCGGAGATCTTGTTTACCTTGCATTCGGCAAGCTCTAAAATATCGACGCGCCGAAGTGCTTCTCTTGCCATAGAGAGCTTCTTTTCCTTAGAGCGAATGGAAGAAAAATGCAGGGGAGTCATAACGTTTTCAAGCACGGTGTATCCCTCGATAAGTCCGAAGCTTTGCAATACTATACCGATCTCGCTGTTTCGTATTCTGCTCTTTTTTCTATCCGAAAGTCCCTTTATTTTAGTTCCGTTAAGTATATAAGTGCCGCTTTCATACGAGTCAATGCAGGCGAGTATATGAAGCAAGGTTGATTTTCCTGCGCCGGATTTTCCTACCACGGCAACAAATTCGCCATCATCTATTTTTAAAGAAATATCTTTAAGCGCGTGGTTCTGATTAGTTTTTTTGTAATAATAGTATTTGTTGATATTTTCAAGATAAATTCCCATACGCTCCTCCTTTTAACTCTTTGATATATCCGTAGGCTTTAAAATAAGCAGGGATGAAGCAGACGTGCCGAAGGCTATCGCCAGCAGATATCCAAGCGAGAATAAATAGTTATTAAAGCCCGCAAGATAGCTCTCGCTGTCCGTGATACCTGTCAAATTGCAGAAAATGAATAGGAAAAGCGTCACTATAACAATTCCGAAAATCACCCAGCACATATAACCGAGATTAAGCAGAAATGCGTCGATCTTTCGCATACCAACTCTAAAGTACACGTCAAAGACCTTTTTATTGGCGAGAAGATTCATAAACGCCATACAGACAGCAGAGGCAAGACCCACAAGGCAAAAAGCTAACGCAAGTGGCAAAAATCCGCTTGCAGTATAAGACAAATCCTCATCCGAGTTTTTTCGTATTTCGGGCATAGTGAAAAGATTTCCCCTGTTACGAAGATGCTCATCAGAAATATCGGTCAAGCCAAACGCAAGGCTGTTGCCGTAGGTTCCCGCCGCATCTAAAAGCGCATCCGATGAGCAGATTATCGCCGTACCGTTTTTGTTAGCATTATACTCATAAAAGAGCATTTCTGCACTCATTACAGATGATCTTCTGCCCAGATTAATAATTATTGCCTTATCTCCCAGCGTTCCGCTTACACGGAAGGTAAAGGTCTTAGATCCCACGCTCTCGGTAAAGGTATCACCGATCTCGTATCCGTTACCGATAACCACACAATCGATAACCGTGCCGCAATTCTTATCAATCGACCATTCACCCTTTTTCAGCTGACTTTTTAATCCCTCGCAGGTGTTTTCTCCGTAGCAGAATATCTGCGCCCTGCTGCCATCAACCCTTCTTGCAAAAAATTCGATATAGGTGTTCTCGGTAGCAAGAAGATCATAGTCAATACTTGTTTCGGGTTCAGTGTTAATGAGCTCAAGAGTGAAAAAACCGACCGAATCATCGTAGTTTTTTGTGAAATTATAAGACTGATAAATTTTATTGTAATTACCTATCAGAACGTTTGCAATAATCAACGCTATGCCGAGCTGAATAATAACGATAATATTAAGTAATCGCTTCTTGTCAAAAAGAAGCCTGCCAAGCGACATAAACATATATTCACCTACCCTTCATCCGTCATAGCCTCGACGGGAGATTTCCTTATCTGATTTATTATTGAAGGCAGGAATACTATACTGTAAATAAGAATAAATATCAAATAAAGCATAATATACAGCGAAATTTCAATAGAATCATTAAACATAAATCCACGGTCCGAAAGACCGGGCAATATCAAGAATTTTACAATCAAAGCACTTATTATGTAACCTAAAGTAGACAAAATAAGTATTTCAGCGTAGAAAGTCAGAATAGCAGAAGATATAGTTTGTCCCGAAATACGGTTGATTGCGATTTCTCTCTTGCGCGTGTCGAGAATGTATGTATAGACGTAGGCGAGGTTAAAAACGCTCATTAGCATTATACCGACGATTATCGCGCCCTCTTTCAAATACTGCTCGTACTTCTCGGCAAATGAGATTTTCTCGTTCACGTCGGGTCTGCTTATCACCTCTCCGCCGAGAGTCTGCTCGAGATAGGTGGAAAGACTTTCTATCTCATTCTCATCTCCGAAGCTCTCGGTAGCAACGGCGACGGCTGATATCAGCGATATATCATCGATAGAATTATAAGGGATCTGATAAGTAAGGCCGGACAAAGCACCTATTCCAATTGCCTCGTAGCTGACGCCGTTTATCTCATAGCTGTCCCCAATATCATAGCGGGTAAATTCAAAATCAGGCTGGCGGGATAGACTATGATAGTCAGGCAGCACCACCTTTTTAGCACCGTACGCAAGATCCGTCTCTGTAAACCACTTTCCTATTATAACGCCATCTCCGCCTATGCGATGACCGTAATAATCGGCTATAACTGCCTCGCCGTCGTTGTCGATCAAGCAATAGATATGAGATATTCCCTTGCCTTTTATATCAATCTTGCTTAGTCTACTGTCAAGGTCGGGGGCGCTTACCTCAACTATGTAAGTCCTCTCGTCCTCTAATGCCTGCTCGTTGTTCTTAATTACGCTAAGCAAAAAATTAAACGTATACAGAGCGCTGCATATCGATAATATCATCAGCAACGCAAACGCTATAAAAACCACAGGACTTTTGGTTATAAATTTATATATATTTTTTAATATTTTCATAAATGTTCTCTCATATGTACTGCCCTACAGATCAATACATCAATAAAAATCACAAAGTAACGAATATACTTTATAATACTATATTTATATTTTTATGTCAACTTAAGCAAAAAGCACCTATGAGTCCTTTTACGCTCTTACAGGTGCTTTTGCTTTTTAATTATACCTTTTCTACGGAAATAACAACCTTCTCGCCGTTGATATTCCACTCCTTGGAGTGAGTGAGAGTGTTGCCGATAGTCAGCTCGACACCGAGAGTTTCGTCCTTGATTTCCTCCGCATTTCTCGATGCGATCTCGGCGATAGTATCGTTGCCGCTGAAGGCAATTTTAATGTTATCCATAACCTCGAAGCCGGAGTCCTTACGCATAGTCTGTATCTTGGAGATGATCTCGCGGACGTTGCCCTCCTCGATAAGCTCGGGAGTGAGATTCTTGTCGATTACAACGGTTACGCCGTGATCGCTGAGACTCTCGTAGCCTTCCTTCTTCGTCATCTCGATAAGTAGATCCTCCTCGGCAAGAACTATTTCATCACCGTTTACTGTGAACTTGATAGAGCCGTTCGCCTTAAGCTCGGCGTAAGCCGCGTTACCGTCGATCTCGGCAAGGGTGGTCTTTATGCCGCCGAGATACTTACCGTACTTAGGTCCTACGGTACGAAGCTGGGGCTTGAAGTTATAGGTCGTAAACTCGGATACGTTGTCGGTAAACTCAACGCACTTAACGTTCAGCTCCTCGGCGATAACCGAGATAAAGCTCTCGTCGGGAGTCTTGTCAGACTTAACGTACATCTTCGCCACGGGCTGGCGGTTCTTGATGGCCGCTGCGTTACGGCAGGCACGTCCGAGAACTACAACGTCAATAACCTCGTCCATATTTTCCTCAAGACATTCATCGATAAGGCTCTCGTCTACCTCGGGATAGTCGCAGAGGTGGATGGAGATAGGCGCGGAGTTATCAACCGAGCAAACAAGATTGCGGTAAATATCCTCGGTCATAAAGGGGATCATAGGAGCTGCGGTCTTTGCAATTGTAACAAGCGCAGTGTAAAGAGTGAGATATGCGTTCACCTTATCTGTAGGCATATCCTTTACCCAGAAGCGCTCGCGGCTGCGGCGGACGTACCAGTTTGAAAGTCCGTCAACGAAGGATTCAAGAGCGCGAGATGCCTCGGGAAGCTTATAATTTGCAAGATAATTATCAACCGCCTTGACGGTGGAATTAAGCTTGGAAAGCACCCACTTATCCATTACCGAAAGAGTGGACTTATCAAGAGTGTATTTCGTAGGATCAAAGCCGTCAATATTTGCGTAGAGAACGTAGAAGGCATAGGTGTTCCAAAGAGTTCCCATAAGCTTTCTCTGTCCCTCAACCACCGCGTCACCAAAGAAGCGGTTAGGAAGCCAGGGCGCGGAGTTGGAGTAGAAGTACCAACGGATAGCATCAGCGCCATACTGCTCAAGAGCCTCGAAGGGATCGACAGCGTTGCCCTTGGACTTGGACATCTTCTGTCCTTCCTTATCAAGGACGTGTCCAAGAACGAGAACGTTCTTATAGGGCGCTTTATCAAAGATAAGCGTAGAAATTGCCATCAGAGAGTAGAACCAACCGCGGGTCTGATCAACGCCCTCGGAGATAAAGTCTGCGGGGAACTGGCTCTCGAAGACTTCCTTATTCTCAAAGGGATAATGCCACTGTGCAAAAGGCATTGAGCCGGAGTCAAACCAGCAGTCGATAACCTCGGGAACGCGCTTCATCTGTCCGCCGCACTTCTCACACTTGATGGTAACGGCGTCGATGAAGGGACGGTGAAGCTCGATATTCTCGGGGCAGTTATCTGACATACTCTTCAGCTCCTCTATAGAGCCGATAGAGTGCTTGTGGCCGCAATCACACTCCCAGATATTAAGAGGAGTTCCCCAATATCTGTTACGTGAGAGACCCCAGTCCTGAACGTTGGTAAGCCAATCGCCGAAGCGTCCCTTACCGATATTCTCGGGAATCCAGTTTACAGTGTTGTTGTTCTTTATAAGGTTGTCGCGCACCTTTGTCATCTCGATAAACCAGGTGTCACGAGCGTAATAGATAAGAGGAGTATTACATCTCCAGCAGTGAGGATAATCGTGCTCGAACTTGGGCGCGGAGAAGAGCTTGCCCTCTTTCTCAAGATCTGCGATGATCACAGGATCTGCCTTCTTAACGAAGAGACCTGCGTAAGGAGTCTCAGAAGTCATCTCACCCTTGCCGTCAACGAACTGAACAAAGGGAAGACCGTAACGTCGGCCAACCTTGTTATCGTCCTCACCGAAGGCAGGAGCGATGTGTACGATACCCGTACCGTCGGACATAGTAACATAGTTGTCCGCTGTGATGTAGTGAGCCTTTTTGCCCTGCTTTTCGGCACTTGCTCTGGTACATTCCCAAAGAGCCTCGTAGCCCCTGCCTTCAAGATCGATACCCTTCATTTCTTCGAGTATCTCGTATGCGGGAGTGCCCTCCTCGCGCTTGATAGAGCCGAGAATAGAGTCGAGAAGAGCTTTCGCCATATAATAGGTGTAACCGTCTGCTGCCTTTACCTTGCAGTAGGTATCGGAGGGGTTTACACAAAGAGCAACGTTTGAAGGAAGTGTCCAGGGAGTCGTTGTCCAAGCGAGGAAGTGGGCATCCTCATCGACGCACTTAAAGCGAACGACAGCAGATCTCTCCTTTACCGCCTTATAACCCTGAGCAACCTCGTGGCTACTAAGCGGAGTGCCGCAGCGGGGGCAGTAAGGAACGATCTTAAAGCCCTTGTAAAGTAGACCCTTGTCCCAAATCTTCTTAAGTGCCCACCACTCCGACTCGATAAAGTCGTTAGTATAGGTAACGTAAGGGTTGTCCATATCCGCCCAGAATCCAACAGTGCCGGAGAAGTCCTCCCACATTTCCTTATACTTCCAGACAGACTCCTTGCAGTGGCCGATAAAGGGCTCAAGACCGTAAGCCTCGATCTGATCCTTGCCGTCAATGCCGAGCTTCTTCTCAACCTCAAGCTCAACGGGAAGACCGTGAGTATCCCAGCCGGCCTTACGAAGAACGCGGCGGCCCTTCATAGTGTGGTATCTGGGAACCATATCCTTTATTACTCTGGTAAGAACGTGGCCGATGTGAGGCTTACCGTTTGCGGTAGGAGGACCGTCAAAGAAGGTGTAGTTTTCTCCCTCCGCGCGGCTCTCGATACTCTTTTCAAAGACACCGTTATCCTCCCAAAATTTTCTTGTTTGCTTTTCTCTCTCAACAAAATTAAGATTAGTTGAGACTCTTTCGTAGATTTCCATAAATTTATCTCCAAAAAATATTAATTTCCAATAAAAAAATCCATTTCGCACGGAAATGGAAAAAACCACCTATTTCACGCATCAATCAATACGCGTCTCAATTACGCCGAGACCGTCGGCAGACACTACTGTTGTTTCGCATCTGCAACTCGGGAGTGATCTTCACAAAAAGGTTACTTGCCTACGGCTCGCACCAACCGCCGTTTCTCTTTGCACTTTTGCCTTCGCTACTGTCTCCGTCACAGTTTTTACGCTAACATTATAATTTATATTTATTAAAAAGTCAATACCCACGGAAAATTTTTTATCTTGACAATGCTATTAACAGATGATATACTGTTCTAAAATGACAAGGAGGCGGATAAAAATGCTTAGCAAAGCCAAAATTGAACAAGAGCTTAACAATCTGGACATAACACCGCCAAAGATTATTTTTTATAATGAGACCGACTCTACCAACACTAAGGCAAAAGAGTACGCAAAAGAAAACCCAAATAGTAACTCGCCCGTAGTGTTTATTGCAAACAGCCAGACCAAGGGTCGAGGCAGGCGCGGAAGAAGCTTCGTTTCCAAAAAAGGCGCGGGAATTTACATTAGCATTCTAACCTACCCCAAAGAGCAGGGCGCGGATGTAACGGCACAAACGGCGCGCGCCGCAGTCATTCTTTCAAGAGCTATCGAGGCACTCTGCGACTGCGATATTAAGATAAAGTGGGTAAACGATTTATATCTCCAAGGCAAGAAGATTGCCGGAATTCTGACAGAGGGCGAGATAAATGAAAACGGCAAAATCGCCTATCAGATAGTCGGAATGGGAATAAATGTTTACAAAAGCGCCATTTCTGACGAGATTGCGACCATCGCAACCTCGCTTGAATGCGAATTAAAATGTGCCCCCGACAGATCAAAACTTGCCGCGAGGATAATCAAAGAATTTCTCACAGAGGACAAGGATTACTATACCGAATACAAGTCGCGCTCCTTTATAATCGGCAAAAACGTAACCGTTCTAAAGCTCTCGGAAAGCTATGACGCGAAGGTTATCGATATAAACAACGACTTTTCCCTAAAAATTGAGACTCCGCGCGGCGAAGAAAACCTTTTCACCGGCGAAGTCAGTTTAGAAGTATAAAAATTCAACACCCGTCGAACTCAATTCAGGCGGGTGTTGTAATTATTTAACGACACTAACCTTATCAATGCCGTAATATTTAAATAATTCAATGTCATCGGCTGTGATTTCCTCTCCGCTTACAACGATTGGTACAGCGGGGGGGCAGGAAACCGTTGGAGCTGCGCATATGCGCCCCACCGCCATATCCACGGGTACCAGCTCGCTATGAGAAAGCATCGCCTGACGAATAGTGATTACTCTTTCGTGGCGCTTCGCAGCATGTGGATTGTCCTTCTCTCCCCTTGTCAAAGGATTAAAATCGCTAAGCGCGCAAATCAGCCTTTCAATATCCTTGTTGCTATTTTCGGGAGTCAGCATAAGCACCGTGCAATCCCGGTCGGAAAATTCGACTTCAATTCCCCCACTGCGTAAATGATCCGCGAGCTCCCGTCCGACCTTAAGCGTAATCTTTAGCGGCTCGCTCTCACAGACTTCAATACCAAGCGACGCGATCCGTTCCTTTGCTTCGACCGACTTTTTTACAAGGCGTTTAAGCTTCTCCGAATAATCATCACACAGGCACTTATTACAAAGGTCAAGCGAAGCAAGTGTTAAATAAGACGGACTTGTGGACGCAAAAAGCGACAACGCCCCTCTGGCTTTCGGTACATAATCAGCAAGGCTTTTCGAAATATGAAGATATGCCCCACCCGTCAAAACAGGCAAGGTTTTATGTGCTGAGTCTGCACACATAGCCGCACCCAACGTTATCGGGTGAATATCCTCGGGTAAAAATTTTAGATACGCGCCGTGGGCATTGTCCACAAGCAAAGGCAGGCCGTTATCTCGGCAGACCGTCGAGATAGCGGAAATGTCAAGCATATTTCCAAGATAGTCGGGAGATGTTACGTAGACAGCTCTCGGCTTTTTCTCTGCCTTCGCGATAGCCGCTTTTACGTCCTCGGCAGTGATATTACACTCACAAAGATGCCCTTCCCCCTCGGGATAAATAAACTCCACGTCAAGGTCAAGAAGAGCCGCCGCCTTGACAAATGCGGTGTGAACGTTTCTTGCCGCCAAGATAAGCGGTCTTTCTCCGACGCACCTCTCGCTAACAAGAGCCAGCATAGCCTTTATGGCAAGGGTTGAGCCCTCGGTGGAATAAAAGCTGTGCGCGCTTCCGTATAGTGAGCTCAGATTGTTTTCGCTCTCCTCTATAATTCCCTCTGCGGAATAAAGCACGTCAGCACCCTTAATCTCGGTTATATCGTATTGCTCACATCCAAGCTTGCCCACACCCTTATGACCGGGCATATGGAAACGAGTCGTTTTGCTCTCGGCGTAGGCCTTTACGAAATCAAAGATCGGCGTTGTCATTCTTCTATATCTGCAATCTGTAACATAACAGCGCACTCTATGCGTTTTTTAAAGAGCTCGCAGCCGTACTTGTAAACGCCGCCGATGCTTCCGGTTGCGTGATAGGCATTTGCCGCGCAGCCACCCGAGCAATAAAGGCGCGCCCAGCAATCCTTACACTCCTCACGCGCATAAGCGTTGCAGGAACGGAACTCGTCCTGAACGGCGGTGTTCTTAACGCCATCAAAGATATTGCCGAGAAGATACTTTTCATCGCCAACGAACTGATGGCAGGGATAAAGGTCGCCCCAAGGAGTTACAGCCATATACTCAGTACCCGAGCCGCAGCCGGTAATGCGCTTATAGATGCAGGGGCCGTGCTTCAGGTCGAGCATATAGTGATAGAAGGTAAAGGGTCTGCCCTCCTTCTTTCTCTTTATCATTTCCTTAGCCAAAATCTCATACTGCTCGAAGAGCTTAGGGAGATCCTCGTCGGTCAGCGCGTAAGGATCACCGGGAGGACAAACCACAGGCTCCATAGAAAGCTCGGTGAAGCCGAGATCTGCCATATGAATAATGTCATTCGTGAAATCTACGTTATTGTGCGTATATGTACCGCGCACGTAATAGCCCTTGCCTCCGCGGCTCTCTACCAGACGCTTAAAGTTAGGCACTATAGTGTCATAGCTTCCCTTGCCTGAATAGTCAACGCGGAAGTGATCGTTTACCTCCTTACGTCCGTCAAGCGAGAGAACCACGTTGTGGCACTCCTTATTAAGGAATTCGATCATCTCGTCGGTAAGAATCATACCGTTTGTGGTGTAAGTGAAGCGGAAGTTCTTGTTATGCTCCTTTTCCACACTTCTCGCGTACTCAACAAGGCGCTTCACTACGTCAAAATTAAGCGAAGGCTCGCCGCCGAAGAAGTCTACCTCAAGGTTACGCCTTGTTCCCGAGTTCTCAATAAGGAAATCAAGGGCGCGCTTACCAACCTCAAAGGACATAAGCGCCCTGTCACCCTGATACTTTCCCTGGCTTGCAAAGCAGTAAGAGCAGTTAAGGTTGCAGGTGTGTGCAACGTGAAGGCAAAGTGCCTTTACCACATT
>SVTZ01000017.1 GCA_015063525.1 Oscillospiraceae bacterium | reverse complement strand
AAGCAAGGAAGAGAGCGGCCTTTGCGATCTCCTCGGGCAGACTGGGTCAGCCCGAGGAGATCGCAAAGGCCGCTCTCTTCCTTGCTTCCGACGACTCCTCCTACGTTACCGGACACACCCTCTCGGTTAACGGCGGTATGAGACTTTAATTTAATATCAAAAACGGTGCTTGGCACTGATTTTCAGTGCCGGGCGCGTAAAACTTATTTTTGAAAGGAAAACACTATGACAAACGTAGGAATAGTTGGTATAGGTACATATCTTCCTAAGAACATAATGACCGCTAAAGAGATCTCCGACGCCACCGGCGGAGTATGGAGCGAGGATGCGGTAAGAGCAAAGCTAGGAATTAATAAGAAATTCGTTCCCTCGAATGACCCCTGCGACGGCACTCAGGAGATGGGAGCTCTCGCGGCTCTTAAGTGCCTTGAGAACTGCGGCGTTGATCCCCTTGAGATCGACGTTATCCTCTGTATCACCGAGGAGTGGAAGGAATATCCTCTCACCACCTCTGCCTGCTACGTTCAGGAGAGAATAGGTGCAAAGAACGCTTGGGGCATCGACGTTCAGAACCGTTGCTGCACCTGCGTTTCTGCAATGAAGCTTGCTAAGGATATGCTTATCGCAGACGACGAGATCAACACCGTTCTCGTTTGCGGCGGCTACCGTAACTGCGACTTCATCGACTACACCGACAGCGGCGTATCCTTTATGTTCAACCTCGGTGCGGGCGGAGGTGCGATCCTTCTAAAAAAGAATTACGGCAAGAACCTTCTCCTTGGAACTCACCTTATGTCCGACGGCTCGGTCGTTCATACATGCGGCTCAAAGGTCGGCGGTATTTTAGAGCCTGTAACTCCCGAGAATTACAAAGAATTCGGTATGCTCCGTCTTATGGATTCTCCTAAGATGAAGGGACTTCTCAACACAGTTTCCATGCCTAACTGGTATCACTGCATTGATGAGGCTCTCCGTAAGTCTGATATGACTCGCGCCGACATTGATTACCTCGATATTCTTCATATCAAGCGCTCCGGCCATAAGGCTATGCTCGCCGACCTTGGACTTACCGAGGACCAGTCCATCTATCTTGAGGACTACGGCCACATCGGTCAGATCGACCAGATACTCTCCCTCGAGCTTGCTTTGAAAGAGGGCAAGGTTAAGGAAGGCAGCACCGTATGTATGATCGCGGCAGGAATTGGCTACACCTGGGCAGCCAACATTATCAAATGGGGCTAAATTTTGGTGAAAAGCACTTCGTTTCTTTGAATTAAGACCTTGACGTAGATTTCTACGCCTAGCGGTCTTAATTTAAAGATTTTCCCTCAAATTCAAATTTTGCCGATCGTTGATTTTGCTTAAAAATCACGATTTTGGCTCAAAATGCAAACATAACCTTACATATTCACTCCTTTTTGAAAGGAAAAGATGTTTATGGCATATTTTCTTAACACAATTTTCGGCTCGATAGTTCCGATGTGTATAACGGCTCTTGTTACGATGGCGATAACCATTATATTCAAGACCTCCTTCACCACCAACTTTGCTCAGGGCGTAATTTCCGCCTTTGGCGCATACGTGGTCGCAAGCGGACTTAACAGCCTTGGTCTGTCGCTTTGGATCAGCCTTCCGCTTGGAATGCTGGCTTCTATGATTATTGCCGTTGCGGTCGACGTGCTGATCTTCCGTAACGGAAGGTACGTAAACGCACTCGGTAAGCAGATAATCACGATGGGGCTTATTTCTCTTGTCGTTGGCGCAATTCCGCTTATCTTCGGTCTCAGCGATCCCGCATTCAAGAGCTTTATCACCGGTGATATCAAGATAACCCTCAGCGATGGCAGCTATGCGACCGTTACCAAGAATTCTCTCGTCTGTCTTGGCCTTGCGGCTTCGGTTATCGTCGTTATATTCGTTCTTCTTCGCTTCTCAAAGTGGGGTCTTTCGGTAAGAGCGACCGCATCCAACGAGTACGTTGCCGGAATGATGGGTATTAACACCCACGTGGTTACCGCGGTCTCCTGGGGACTTGCAGGCGCGCTCGGCGCACTTGCGGCGACGATAAACGCCTCCTCGGGTACGGTTATAGGCGGCTACTTTATGACAAACTATCAGGTTTACGCATTCCTTGCGGGAATTCTCGGCGGCTTCTCCACCTTCCACGGTCCGGTCATCGCCGCGCTGATGATCCCTCTTGCAAACAATCTGGTGCAGTATATTGTAAACGTTGCCGGAAAGCCGGAGCTTACGGGTTGGTCGATGGTAATAGTGTACGCTGTTGCACTTGTTATTATTTTCTTCAGACCTCAAGGTATTTTCGGCAAAAAAATAGCAAGGAAGGTATAACGGTATGAATAAATTTTTATCTGAAAAGTACGCCTTGCCTGACAAGAATGCCGCAAAGAGTGACAAGCTTACTAACGGACTTCGCAATCTGCTTAAAAGCCCGTTGGCGCAAACAATTGTTTTTGTCATAATAATGGCGGTGATTGGTCAGCTCGCGGTTGAAAAGGTTTTGCCTTACTCGTGGGCATCTGCGTTTGCTACCACGTTTTCTTACGCCATTGCGGCTGTTGGCTTCTGCCTTCTTATGGGCTATTCCGGTCTCGCCTCACTTGGCACGGGTGGATTTATCGGTATCGGTACCTATTCGGTTTACTATGTAATGGCAGAATCGGGGCTTCCGTTCCTGCTTGCGGTTTTAGTGGCTATAATTATAGCTATCGTTATTGGCGCAATAGTAGGATTTATTTCGCTTCGTATTGAGGGTATTTATCTTGTTATACTTACTCTCGGTCTTTCGGAGATTCTCCGTAACCTTTATATGGTATTAGAGGATAAAATATCTTTTACCAAAAATCCCGTTATTTTAGGATTCACCATTACACGTCAGTTTTCGCTTTATATCGTTCTTATATTCCTTGCTATCGTTATGATAGTTACCAGCAATATAATCAACAGCCCCACCGGCAGAGCGATGCTGGCGATGAAGAACTCCACTGCGGCGGCGCAGGCAATGGGCATAAGCCTTATGAAATACCGTCTGCTGGCCTTTATCATCTGTACCGTTTACGCTTCGCTCTCGGGTACTATGCTTATGCTCGTTGTAAGAAATGCGATGGCATCGCAAGGAACAGGCTTCTATGCTCTTATAACCTCGCTTAACATTCTGGCGGCGGTTATCATCGGAGGATATAAGTCTATCTGGGGCGCAGTGTTCGGCAGCTTCGTTATGTACGGCCTTCAGACCGTAGTTTTAAACAATATCAAGTTCCTTGCGGAAAATCCGGTTATCATAACCTTCGTTTCGGGTATTCTCGTAATAATCGTGGTTATGTTCTATCCCGGCGGACTTGCGCAGCTTGTTCTTGAATTAAGGGCGAAAGCAAAGGGACTTCGTACTAAAATGAGGGAGGCAAAGTATGGCAAGGATCTTGGATAAATTAATTCCCTCAACAGCTCAGCGCGCCATAAAGCTTCGTCAGAGCCACGATTGGATAAAGACCGAGCTCGCCGAGCTTTCGGGCGTATATGAAGAAAAAAAGCAGAAAGCTCTTGATAAATTCGTTGTCAAGGCGAACAGGAGGCTTTCCTCTGCGGCGTACGCAGCCTGTGATAAAACAGAGCTTGCTAACAACGTTATGGAGAAAAGACTTCAGGAATATGACGTACATAAATACCTTTCCTACAGGGCGGCAAATCACAAGGCTGCGAAGGCTATTTTTAAGGCTATCAAGGCAGGGGAAGACTGGTCGGGTGCTCTTGACGCGATGAGATCTGAGATTGATAAGATCAAATCGGACAGATTAGCATTCGTTAATAAGCTTGAGGCTCGAAAAAATGCGTCTATTGCTAAGGGCGGATCCTCGGATCCGACAGCGTACAACGCCCTTCGCACACAGCTTGAGGCAGAGTACGATTCGCTCTCACGTTCTATTGACGAAAAGCATGCTCAGATCATTGAGAAAAAGCGTAAGGCTCTAAAGCAGAAGCTTGATGAGGTGTCTCTCAGAATCCAGGAGAACAGGGCAAAGGGCGGTAACGCAATCTGTCTCTCCGACGACGTTCTTCTCTCGGTAAAGGGGCTTAAGATGTATTTCGGCGGTCTTAAGGCCGTTGACGATCTTACCTTTGACGTAAAGAAGGGTGAGATATTCGGACTTATCGGACCTAACGGTGCAGGCAAAACCACCGTGTTCAACTGTATTACTCGCTTCTATGACGCAACGGGAGGCGATATGTACTTTGAAAACAAGTACGGTGAGATAGTTGATCTGCGTAATTACAAAGTTCACGATATTATTCTTCAGGGTATATCCCGTACATTCCAGAACATCGAGCTTGTGAAGGAGGTATCCGTTATGGAGAACCTTCTCGTTGCGGGTACGAGAGCATATCGCTCCGGACTGCTCGTTCACGCTCTCGGACTTCCTCTTCTTAAAAAGGAAGAGAAGATTATGCGTCAGAAGGCAATGCGGATTTTAAGATTTATGGGGCTTGAGTCCTATGCAAGCTGGCTCGCCTTCGGTCTTCCTTACGGAATACTGAAGAAGGTTGAGATCGCCCGCGCGCTTATGGCTGATGCAAGGCTAATCATTATGGATGAGCCCGCCGCAGGTCTTAACGATTCCGAGACCGCCGAGCTTACCGAGACTATTCGAAAAATACGCGATGAGTTCGGTGTTACCATTCTGCTCGTCGAGCACGATATGAGTCTGGTAATGAACGTTTGCGATACTGTATGCGCGATATCCTTCGGTCAGATGCTTGCCATCGGTACGACCGAGGAAATTCAGAAAAATAAGGCCGTTCAGGAGGCTTATCTCGGTGTGAAGGAGGATGAATAATGAAAGAGCTTCTTAAAATAACCGATCTTAAGCTCAATTACGGTATGATCTCTGCAATAAAGGGCATCGACCTCTCTGTCGGAGAGGGACAGATAGTGGCAATTCTGGGTGCTAACGGCGCAGGCAAGACCTCTACGCTGAAGGTTATCTCCGGTCTGCTGAAGCCAAGCGGCGGAGAGATAATCTTCGACGGCGTGAGCATAGGCGGAAAGCCCGCCCACAAGGTGGCAAAGCAGGGAATAATGCAGTCACCTGAGGGCAGATTTGTTCTCGTCGGCCTTACCGTTGAGGAAAATCTCCGCGTCGGCGGCTACAACATCAAGGACAAGGCAGAGCTTGCACGCAATTTTGAGCGCGTTTACACCCTTTTCCCAAGACTTAAGGAGCGCGCAAAGCAGCAGTCAAGCACCCTTTCGGGCGGTGAGCAACAGATGCTCGCGATCGGACGCGCCTTGATGGGCAGCCCGAAGCTCCTTATTCTCGATGAGCCATCTCTCGGTCTAGCTCCTCTTCTTATTAAGGATATCTTCAAGACTCTTGTTAAGATCAAGGAGGAGGGAACTACCATTCTTATAGTAGAGCAGAACGCTCTCGCAACTCTTAAGATAGCCGATTACGCCTACGTGCTTGAGCTTGGAAAGATCAGTATGCACGGCAAGGCAGAGGATCTGCTTAAGGACGAGCGTCTTATCGACGCATATCTAGGCGGAAAATAATAAAAGGTAAAAAAACGGCGCAAATACGGCAAATTTATTTTCCCACTTACTTAAAAACATTTTAAATCATTTCAAGTGATTAATGTTAATAATTTTTTAAAGGAGAAAATCAAATGAAAAACATTACATTAAAGGCTGTCGCGCTTTCGATTTTATTCGTTATGTGCCTTAGCTTTGTAGGATGCTTCGGCAACAAGGAAGCTACGCTGAGCACTGAGGTTTATGAGGGAGACGTTATCTACGTAGGTAACACTGCAGCAACCACCGGTGCAGGAGCTACCATCGGAGTTCCCTTTAATCTCGGTATTGAGGCAGCCTTCGCAGCCTACAATGCTAAGGGCGGCTTTAACGGAAAGACGGTAGCTCTTAAGCACTACGATGATATGGGTGACTCCGCGCAGGCAGTTACTCTTATGGAAAAGCTTATCCACGAGGATGAGATTTTTGCGGTAGTAGGAAACTACGGTACATATGCCGTTGCAGCTAACATTGATATTCTTAAGGAAAATTGCGTTCCTATGGTTTACGCGGCTGCAGGTAACAACGTGCTCTTCAACTCTAATGCTACCTCGGACGGCGACAGATGTATCTTCCCCGTACAGCCTCTTAACCAGGCAGAGGGTCAGATGCTTATCCTTCGCGCGTTCGCTCCCGCTTATGATAGCAGTGAGAATTATCTCGGCGGACTTGGTGCAACAAAGGTTGGCGTTATCTCCAGCTCCGATGAGGCGAGCCAGGCAATGCTCTCCGGTATTAAGGCAGAGGCAGAGAAATCCGGCCTTTCCAATATTGTTTATCAAAACGTTACTACCGACGATTACTCCGCAGCGGCCTCCGCGCTTCAGGCTGAAGGCTGTGACGTTGTTATCGTTACGGTTGTAGGTGCTCCCTTCGTTTCTGCTCTGACCGCACTTGCTAACGTAAACTATAACAAGAGCGTTCTCACCACCTACAATAACGCTAACGCAGCTGTATTCAACGATGAGAACAGTAAGATGACCGAGACCGGCTTAAATATTCTCTCCAAGATGACCATTTACGCTCAGGCTTGGCTTGACGTTAACGATCTGTCTTATTATTACAAGGCTGATACAAATCTTTACAACGGATACAAGTTCCTTGGCAAGATCGCTAAGGACGAGGCAGGAAACGATCTTGGCGTTCCCGGCTTTACTCAGAAATACTGGGACGTAGCAGAGGATATCTTCGACTATGCTGCAAGCCTTAACGACAGCAAAATCAGTCCTCTTAATATGAGCTACAACTCCTATGCACTTGCAGGATATATTGCAGGTAACCTGTTCTGTCAGGCTCTTGACGAGCTGAAGGCGCAGGGCAAGGATCTTTCCAGAGCTAACCTTGTTGACGTTCTTGAGTCCAAGAGCTTCCAGGTTGCTATGGCTGACCAGATTTCTTATCAGAACGGTCTTCGCGAGGGCGTACAGTCCTTCTCGCTTACCGTATTCTATGACACCGATACCCTTACTAACGACGGTAATCACACCGCATCCAGCACAACCATCCATTCACTCACCTCTATGGATGAATACAGAGCTCTTATTTCTAAGTGATTTTTAACCTTCGTCCTCTGCCCCTTGGGGCAGGGGACGCTATAAGAGCCGTTTGGGCTCGCTGCCGATTACGGCTAACAATAAATAACCCCCAAAAACTAATTAACCTTGAATATAATTCGCTTTTTGCGACGAAATATAGAAATTCTAATTTAAAGGAGATATACAAATGGCAAAGTATGTATCTATAAGCGAAGCTCTCGAGCAGGTAAAAAGCGGTGACTATATCGTAACCGGTCTCGGCTCGGCAGAGGGCAGGGAGTTTATGACAAACCTGCACACTATAGCAGACAAAGTAAAGGACGTTCTCGTCTCCAACTGCCTTCCTATGGGCGCATACGAGTTTATGACGAACATTGCGTATAAGGACAGCTTTACCACCGAGGGCTGGTTCTATACTCCGGTTCTCCGTAAGGCGCATAAGAACGGTAACGTTTCCTTTATCCCCAACCACCTTCACCTTGCGGCAAAGAAGAGACTCTTCTACCGTGAGCCTGATATCTACGTAGGTATTGCATCTATGCCCGACAAGCACGGCTACGTTTCTCTCTCCATTTCCAATACATACGAGATGCAGATGATAAAGAAGGCAAAGACCGTTATCCTTGAGATCAACCCCAACGCACCCAGAACCTTCGGCGACGTTCAGCTGCACGTAGACGACGTTGACTATCTCGTAGAGGTTGACTATTCCATTCCCGAGATCGCAGACGCAGAGCCTAACGAAAAGGATCTTGCAATAGGTAAGCTTATTGCCGAGATGATCAACGACGGGGACTGCATTCAGCTCGGTATCGGCGGTATTCCCAATGCCGTTGCCGCAAGCCTTTACGAAAAGAAGAACCTCGGCGTTCACACTGAGATGCTTACTACCGGAATGGTTAAGCTCGCTAAGGCAGGCGTTATCAACGGCAAGTGTAAGCAGATAAATAACGGAAAGATGGTTGCCGCCTTTGCTATGGGTACTAAGGAGCTTTACGACTTCATCGACGACAACCCCGCGGTTGAGATACTTGACGGCGGCTACGTAAACGATCCTTACACAATTATGCAGAACGATAATCAGGTGTCCATCAACACGACCATTGAGGTGGATATCACCGGTCAGTGCGCCTCTGAGTCCATCGGCTCGGTACAGTTCTCGGGTACAGGCGGTCAGGCGGATACAGCCATCGGCGCCCAGAAGTCG
Source organism: Oscillospiraceae bacterium (assembly GCA_015063525.1). Lineage (GTDB taxonomy): Bacteria > Bacillota > Clostridia > Oscillospirales > CAG-272 > UBA1740. The sequence continues at coordinate 14,668 of SVTZ01000017.1, read as the reverse complement.
AGAAACGGCCGTTCCATCATCGCTCTTTACTCCACCGCTATGGTTAAGGACCCTGCAACCGGTGAGAGAGTCGAGACCTCCAAGATCGTTTGCCAGCTTAAGGCGGGTGCTGCGGTTTCGCTTTCCAGAAACGACGTTGACTATCTCGTAACCGAGTACGGCTGCGTAGCTCTCCGCGGAACCAGCCTTGCAGAGCGCGCAAAGCGCATCATCTCGGTTGCTCATCCCAATTTCAGAGAGCAGATAAAGCAGGAAGCAATTGCCCTCGGCATTATCGTGGAGTGATCCTATGGCAGAATTTTTCTACGAGGGTAAGCGGGTCTATTACGAGATCCACGGCGACTCGGGCGAGCCTCTTGTAATTCTCAACGGAATTATGATGTCAACGGCAAGCTGGAAGTCCTTTATTCCCAATTTTTCAAGAAATAATATCGTAATTCTCGTTGACTTTCTCGACCAGGGACAGAGCGAGAGAATGACAGAAAGTTACGACCACTCGCTTCAGGTGGGCGTCCTTGAGACGCTTATCGACCTTCTTCCTTATGAAAAGGTAAGCGTTATGGGCATTTCCTACGGCGGAGAAATTGCAATTCAGTATGCGGTGAAGCGCCCCGAAAGGATAAGAAGGCTTATCCTTGCCAACACCGCCTGCCGCACCTCGGATTGGCTTCGCAAGATCGGCGACGGCTGGAACGCGGTTGCCAAAACAGGCATCGGCGAGGCCTATTATCTCACTACTATTCCGGTTATCTACTCCACCGGCTTCTACGAGAGGGAGAAGGCATGGATGGATAGGCGAGAGGGAACTCTTATCCCTTATTTCTCACGTCCCGACGTGCTTGAGAGCCTTATCCGCCTGACAGACTCATCCCGTGATTACGACTACACCGATAGGGTTGGTGAGATAAGCCTTCCTACTCTTATAATCTCCTGCTCCGAGGACGGTCTCGTGCCTCCCACCGAGCAGATAATGCTTCACGAGAGGATAAAGGGCAGTCACTACGTGACTATCAACGGCTCCGGCCACGCAAGTATGTACGAGGATCCTGCGTCCTTCTGCGCTCTCGTTCTCGGATTTACCAATCTTCTCGACGATCCCATCACAATTTAATTTTGGAGAAAAACATGGAAAAGAAATTTGTATCAATAGGCAAAGAAACTATTGCTTATCTTGACGAGGGACATGGCCCCGTTGTAGTTATGGTACACGGAAATATGTCAAGCTCGGTTCACTACGAGCCTCTTATCAGCCGTATCAAGGATAAGTACAGATGCATTGCCGTCGACCTTCGCGGCTTCGGTGATTCCAGCTACAACGAGCGCTTTGATACCCTCGAGGAGCTTGCCGACGACGTTAATCTTCTGACCGAGGCTCTCGGTCTTGACAGCTATTATCTTGTCGGTTGGTCTAACGGCGGCGGAGTTTCTCTGAAGCTCTGCGCAAAGTACCCCGAAAAGGTGAAGAAGTTCTTTGACATCGAGGGCGCAGGCCTTAAGGGCTATCCGGTTTACAAGAAGGAAAATTATCAGTCCACAGGCGAGCCTTATGCAAATAAGGAGGAGATGGCGACAGATCCTATGCAGGTCGGCCCCGTGCTCGCTATCTTTGAGAAGGGCGACGCGGCTATGATGACCTCTATCTGGGACGCCACCATCTACACCGTCAACAAGCCGACGAGAGAGCAGAACGAGCTCTGGATGTCCGAGACCCTGAAGCAGAGAAATCTGGTTGACCTTGACTGGGCGCTTGCTACTCTTAATATGTCAGACGAGTACACTCCCTACGGAAAGGGCGACGGCACGATAAAGAATATCAAGTGCCCCGTTGCTCTTACAATGGCGGAAAAGGACGTTGTCGTTCCGTCCTATATGGTTATGGATAACTATAACGCTCTCGGTGACCTTGCCACCCTTCTTCCTTACGAGAACTGCGGCCACTCACCTATGGTTGACTGCCCCGACAGACTTGCCGAGGACGTAGTCCGCTTCTTCGCTGAGTAATCGCTTATAAACGAGGCAAATAAAACATACGAAAAATGGGCAGAGGCGCGTTTTCAGCACCTCTGCCCGTCGTTTATTTAATTTTATTTATCCCGCAAGAGCGCGCAGACGCTTTTTGTCAAGAATTTTTATTCCCTCGCTTCGAGAGGAGGAGATTATGCCGTCCGCAGCAAAGTACTTAAGCATTCTAGAGACCACCTCGCGGGCCGATCCCATATATTTTGCTATCTGCTCGTGGGTAAGCTTTACCGTATCGCCGCCGACCTTGGATATCTCGTCAAGCAGGAAGATGGCAAGGCGCTTGTCCATGCTCATAAAGAGTATCTGTTGCATTATCCACATAACGTCGGAAAAACGGCTGAGAGCAGTTTCATAGGTGAATATTTTGACCTCGTCCGACCTCTGCCACACGCCCTCGTAGGCACAGCCGCCAACTACAACGCACTCGCTGTCCTCCTCTGCGTCGATAAAGACGTCGAAGGTTATGGTGTGCAAAACGCAGGAGGCAGAGAGAATGCAAGTGTCGCCGGGGAAAAGGCGGTAGAGCGTTATTTCTTTACCCTCGTCGGAGAGCATATAAAGGCGCAGGGAGCCGGATTTGATAAGTATTACGCCGGTGCACTCTCCGCCGTCGTGGATATTAGTTCCCTTTTTAAATTCAACGTATTGAGAAGAATTAAGGAAGGTTTCCTTGTCCCAATCGCCAAGACCTTCCCAGAAGGGAAATGCATTTTCAAAAAGCAGGGTCAACTCTTGTCTATCCATAATAAACGCCCCTTTCTTATATTATAAAGATTATACCACTATTTTACTTTTATGTCAACAAATTATAGTTTTTTATTTTTCTTCAACAAATGTGACAAAGTCACAGAACAGTTAATAATTTTCTGTTATAATGAACTCACAAAATAAAAAACACAACCGAAAGGAATAATAAATATGTCTAAGTTCTATATTTGCGAAAAGTGCGGAAATCTTGTAGAGAAAATCGAGGATTCGGGGGTACCGATGGTATGCTGCGGTCAGAAAATGACGAAAATTGAGGCAGGCACCGTTGAAGCCAGCCGTGAAAAGCACATTCCCGTTGCAACCGTTGAGGGCAACGAAGTAAGGGTTGTTGTCGGCTCGGTTGAGCACCCTATGGCAGAGGAGCACTCCATTCTCTGGATCGAGCTTAAGACCGATAAGGGCGTGCAGAGAAAGCATCTTCCCGTTGGCGCGCCTCCCGCAGCAGTTTTTGCTCTTGCAGACGAGAAGCCTCTTGAGGTTTACGCTTACTGTAACCTTCACGGCCTTTGGATGGCTGAAATATAAGCTGAAAAATTTAAACAAAAGGAGAAACACAATGGATAAAAGAGTACACGAGCTGCTTAATCAGCAGATAAACAAGGAGCTTTACTCCGCATATCTCTACCTTGATTTTTCTAACTATTTCAAGAGAGTCGGCCTTGACGGCTTTGCCAATTGGTATATGATCCAGGCGCAGGAGGAGCGCGACCACGCAATGCTCTTCTATCAGTATCTTCAGAACGAGAGTCAGGTAGTCACCCTTGAGGCGATCGCAAAGCCCGATAAGGAGCTGAACTCCCATATGGACGTTCTCCTTGCAGGACTTGAGCACGAAAGGTACGTTACAAGCCTTATTCACGACATCTACTCGGCGGCGTATGACGTAAGAGACTTCCGCACCATGCAGTTCCTTGACTGGTTCGTAAAGGAGCAGGGCGAGGAGGAGACCAACGCTAACGATATGATCACCAAGATGGAGCTTTTCGGCTCGGATCCCAAGAGCCTGTATATGCTTAATCAGGAGCTTGCGGCGAGGGTATACACTGCACCGTCACTCGTTTTATAAATAAGCTCATTCTAATTCTCCATATAAATAAAAAGCAAAAAGGGGCGGGTTATATTTTTATAGCCCGTCCTGAAAAACATATTGTAGGGGCGGGCCTCGCTCGTCCGCAAAATAAAAGGAAAATAAAATGGAATTAGTATTGTTAACCGCTATAGGCGTCGGCGGCGCAACCGTAGTCGGTGCGCTTGTTGGCTTTGCCTTTAAAAATATATCCCACAAATTTTCGGACATCATACTTTCCTTTGCTGCGGGCGTTATGCTCGCGGCGGCGGTGCTAGGACTTATAATTCCGTCGGTGGAATACGGCTCGGCTTACGGAAAACCGATAGCATTGCTGATAACCTCGGTGGGCGTTCTTGTCGGCGCGCTGTGCCTAAACCTTATCGACAAGGCCGTTCCCCATCTTCATAAGCTTGCAGGCGTTGAAAGCGAGGAGCATCCGAAAAAGAGCCTTAATAAGGTGCTGCTTTTCGTTATGGCAATCGCCATACATAACCTGCCCGAGGGAATTGCAGCCGGCGTTGGCTTCGGCTCGGGCGATAATGCTCAGGCGTTTATTATCGCGTTCGGAATTGCCCTGCAGAATATTCCCGAGGGTATGGTCATTATCGGTCCGATGCTCTCTGCAGGAGTAAGCCGGGGACGTACCCTTCTTATCGCGTCGATGACAGGACTTGTTGAGGTTGTCGGTACGCTTATCGGATATCTTGCGGTCAGCGTTTCAACGGCTATATTGCCCTTCGCCCTCGCCTTTGCAGGCGGAACGATGCTCTACGTCATCTCCGATGAGATGATCCCCGAGACTCACGCCCACGGCGCGCAAAGAGGCGCAACCTACTCTCTCCTCATCGGATTTTTGCTGATGCTATGTATGGACGTCCTTCTGGGATAGCCGACCAAATGCTAAATATCGCAAAACTGTATTGAAATATGTTTACAAATATGCTATAATTGTCTAAAATCCTCACAAGGAGATTGACAGCTATGCAAAATAAAGAGAAATTCAAGGAGCTGATAAGGGCTGTGAAGTTTACTCTGATATCGCTCAGCGCGGGAATTATTCAGATTGGATCCTTCACCCTTTTTTACGAGCTTTTTAAATGGGAGTATTGGCTGGCGTATCTTGTAAGCCTTCTGCTCTCGATAATCTGGAACTTCACCATCAACCGCAAGCTTACCTTCAAGTCGGCAGGAAACGTTCCGAAGGCTATGGCACAGCTTCTCGGCTTTTACGCCGTGTTCACACCCGTCACAATGCTCGGCGGTCAGTGGGTCGAGGACCTTGGCGTTCACGGCATTATCGTTGAGGGCGTGACTATGATTCTTAATTTCGTGCTCGAGTTCCTCTTCTGCCGCTTCGTTATCTACCGTGACTCCTTGGACACGGCGGAGAAAGGGGAAGAGAAGAACTTAAAAGAAGAAACCGACAATATTGAATAGCAACAAAAAAGCCACCGAAATCGGTGGCTTTTGTCTATTTTGGTTTACATTTTGATATTATTTTACCTGTAGAAGGTGTTCCCGCCGATGAATTCGCGCACTAAAGATGTGGGCGGGATTTCGTAGTCAACGTCTGCCTCGTGGATAAAGTTCAGCACCTTTACGATAGAACGCACCTGATCGTAGCAGTCGTCGGAAGGCTCTATTTCGGTAAGAAGTGGGAAGATGTGCTTTTTCAGCACCGCGAGCTCGTAGAGGGTGGAGCTGTTGAAGATAACATCCGCCATCTCCTGGAATGGATAGATCCATCTCTCCTCGCCGGCTCTTACCGAATGCCACATATCGAGGGTATGTGCCACCGACGCACCTCGTGTCTCATAGTCGCGCACTATTCTGCGAAGCAGTCTTAAGTAGCTTGAGGGAATACGGTTGTGGTCGTCAAGATTAAGCGGAAGCAGGGGAGTAACGAAAAGGCGGAAAATAAGCGAAGAGTCAAGCGTCTCGGGCAGAAGTGTGGGATTCATCGCGTGCAGACCCTCAACGATAATAACCGATTTCTCGTTAAGCTTCAGCTTGTGGCCAAGCCACTCGCGGCGGCCCTTTTTAAAGCTGAATGAGGGAAGCTCTACCTCCTCGCCGTTGAGCAGAGCCTCGAGATGCTCTCCGAAAAGCTCGGTGTCAATGGTGTTTATATGCTCAAGGTCGACCTTGCCGTCGGGGCCGGGCGCGATCTTGTCGCGGTCGACGTAGTAGTCGTCAAGGCTCATAAGAATAGGGTGCTTTCCGTGAACGCGTAGCTGTGTGGAGAGACGGTTCGCCGAGGTAGTCTTGCCTGAGGAGCTTGGGCCCGCAAGCATAACCGCTTTAACGCCTCGCTCGCAGATCGTATCCGCGATTGCCGAGAAACGCTTCTCGTGCAGAGCTTCATTTATACGTACAAGCTCACGTATGCGTCCGCTTTCAACCAGTCCGTTAAGGTCTGCGACCGTCTCGCATTCCATAAGCTCGCCCCATTCCTTACCCTCCTCAAGGACGGCAAATAGATTAGGCTGCTCCTTGTACTGTGAGGGGCGGTCGGGACACTTTTTGTTTGGAAAAACGAAGATAAATCCGCCCTCGGCGTCAAGTATGTCAAATGATCTCAGATATCCTGTGGAGGGCGCAACCTCGCCGTAATAGTAGTCGGCAAAGTCGCCGTAGCGGTAAACGTCGAAGGTGGGAAGGGTGCGGTAGGAGAGAAGGCGCGCTTTATCCTCGCGGTCGTTCTTCTTGTAATATTCGATCGCTTCCTCGGTGGGAATTCTGCAGCGGAGCAGGGGAATATCCTCTTCAACGATGCTGTCGACTCTTTCGCGTAAAGCCTCGGCAGAGAAATCATCCGCACCGCTTACCTTTATGTAAAGACCCGAGCCAACGGTAAAGCTCATCTTTGCCTCGGCCTTCGGCCAGAGCTGCTCTATCGCAAGGAACAGCACGAACTGAGCCGTTCTTGTATATACCTCGGCACCTGCAGGGTCGGAGTATCTGATAAGGCGCACGACACCCCCGGATGCAGAAACCGCCTCCCTTACCTTCTCGCTGTCATGTCGCACGTCCTTCTCGCGAAGTGGGACGTAGTTTAGGGTGAAAACGTCGCCGGCGATCTTCGCCGCGATTGGATCGGTGGGAAGCTTTCCCGTAACAAGACCCATTTCCCTGATTATGTCAAGTAATGACTGATCGGCGCGGGCGATAACCTCGCGTCCGTCTATTGTAAGCTTCATATATTATTCTCCTTGTGTACTGCTTTGATTGTATGCTTCGCCGTCACTTGAATTGACTTGTGCGGCGATTTTTCTATCATTTATTATAGCACGCGTAAGCTGAACGCCGTTGATAATGATAAGAGACGCGTTAAGCACGACGACCGGCATAGTGTTTACTAAAACGGCGTATATGAGACTGATAGCTCCTCCCGCCATATTGACAGCTCGAAGCCACTTAATGTCTGTCAGCAGGAATGAAAGAAGCACAAGCGCCGTGCCGAGATAACCGAATAATTCAAGTGCGAGCTTGGGATCCATAAATAAAAAACCTCCGAAAAAATAAAAATCGACTACCTAAATAACTCGGTAGTCAACCATTCTCGGCGGTTTGTAGAAACGTTTGCCCATATCGCAATCATATACCTAAAATTTATATCACATAGGTATTGTACCACAAAATGCATAAAAAGTCAAGACGGTTTTTATCAAATTTGTAAATATTGCGATATCTCACGATCTTTGCAGGAAATTATTAACTATAATTAAATTTCTTTTCGTATATTGAAACAAACTAGAGGATATGGTAAACTGATATTGAATAAATTTCAAAAAATGTGTAACCTTGGTAAAATTTTGCCGTCAATATGTGTGAAGGATGGTGAAAAAGGATGAAAAGAACATTATCTCTCTTCTTAATGCTCGCCTTGGCGCTCGTCTGCTTCTGCGGATGTGAGAGAAGCCTTGAGCCGAGCGACGGCATTCACACGGACTACGACGGTGTTTACCTGACGATAGACTCGATAGACGCGGACGGCGATCACCCGATCCTAAACGTCACCTGGCACAACGAGACCGACCAAACGGTTACCTTTGGCCTTTGGTACACTGTCGAATACCTTGACGGCGATGAGTGGAAGAACATTCAGATCGCAGACTACGCCGTTCCCGAGATCGCCTGTATGCTCGGCCCGGGAGAGCGCGGAGCGCAGAGCTACACAACGAAATACTTTAATATCCTTCGCGAGGGAAGGTATAGAGTGCGTACCGAGTTTTATATTCCCGAGCTGCAGGTTGGCACAAAAAGCACATGGGCAGAGTTTGATTTATCATATAAGTAAATAAAACATTACAAAAAAGGAGAAAAACTATGAAAAACACAAGCAATACCGTAAAAATCATTTCGCTTATTTTGAGTATGCTTATGCTTCTCTCGCTTGCATCCTGCTCAATGAGTAATCTAAATGCCTCGGACGGTAACGGCGGCGGATACAACGGCGGTATGGCCGAGAGCGCTCCCGGCGCAAGCCTTGACGGCGAGAATTACACCGAGATCACCGAAAATGAATTCGTTAATACGGGCGATAGTAATACCAGCTATTTCTCCATTGACGCAAATACCGCGTCCTACCCCAACCTGCGAAGCCTTATTAATAAAGGCTATTCAATACACAAGGACGCCGTAAGGGTTGAGGAGATACTTAATTACTTTGATTACGACTATAAAGCATCCGAGGGAGAGGACATTCTCGCGCTTAATGCGTCTATGTTCGACACTCCCTACAACCCCGATACCAAGCTTCTTACCATCGGTCTTGCCGCCGAGGAGATAGATTTTTCGGGCGTTAAGAATAATCTCGTCTTCCTTATCGATACCAGCGGCTCTATGTTCTCGGATGAAAAGCTTCCCTTGGTTCAGCAGGCATTTATGATGCTTACCGAGGCCCTTAACCCCGAGGACAGAGTTTCAATAGTAACCTACGCAGGCTCGGATAAGGTCGCTCTCGACGGAGCCTACGGCTACGAGAAGGCGAAGATCATGGCGGTTATCGAGGACCTTTCGGCAGGCGGCTCTACCGCAGGTGCCGACGGCATCAACTCGGCATACAGACTTGCCGAGAAGTATTTTATCCAGGGCGGAAATAACCGAGTTATTCTTGCCACAGACGGCGACTTCAACGTTGGCGTAAGCAGCACCCGGGGACTTGAAAATCTCATTTCCGAGAAGCGCCAAAGCGGTGTTTACTTCTCTGTCTACGGCGTAGGACGCGGAAATATCCAGTCGGAAAAGATGGAGACCTTGGCACTTAAGGGCAACGGCACCTACAGCTACATCGACAGCGTTAAGGAAGCAAGACGAGCTCTCGTCCAGGGCATCGGAGGCAGTATCGTTACTGTTGCTAAGGACGTTAAGGCAGGCATTACCTTTAATCCCGAGTTTGTTGAAAGCTTCCGTCTCATCGGTTATGAAAACAAGCTTCTCACCGAGGAGGAGTTCAACGACTCGAACACCGACGCGGGCGAGCTTGGCTCCGGCCACACCGTAACCGTGGTTTACGAGATAAAGCTTAAGAGCGAAGGTGTGCTTACTGACGATAGCGTGGAAAAGCTTGCTGACGTTATAATCAAGTATAAGCCTACCGAGAACGCAGGCGGCGACGCAGAGGAGGAAAAGGAGCTTACTCTCGGCGTAATGAATTACGTATATAGATCGACGCCTACCGCGGAAAATATTTTCGTTGCCTCGGTTATCGAGTTCGCGCTTATCCTTCGTGACTCGGAGTATAAGGCTGATGCAAACCTTGAGGAGCTTATCACCCGTCTTTCCGGCCTTGATCTTGCAAACGATGAGTTTAAGGCGGAGTTCCGCGAGCTGGTAAGCAAATATCAAGCAAATATAAATAGACATCAGTAATGCGTGAGGCTGTCTCAAATGTAAAATTTGAGGCAGCCTCTTAAATTTGATAAGGGGATAGGCAGATTTGAGGTTTTACCAAATGTGACAGCCCCTTTTGCTTTTTGTATAAAATTATTAAATAATTTTTAAATAAAACCTATTGACTTTTTCCCTCTTGGATGGTAGAATTACTTTAGAAAGTTATCTTCCCGAGAGGGAAAATCTATACATAGGAGATAATTATGAGATCAAGAGATTTCAAGCAAACAGCTCGCGATGCTCTTCGCGGTAATTGGTTTAGGGCAATTATTGCTTTCTTTGTTGCATCTATGTTTAGCGGCGGCGTAGGCGCCAGCGTTAGCGTTAACGTTGAAATGCCCGAGGGCGATAACGGCATAACCACTTTTCTGCCTATAAATTCGCAACAGTCTCCTGACGGTTTTGATATTGAAGCGTTGCTTCCCGTTATCATTATTATGTTTATTGCAACTGTTATCATATCGATCGTTATGTTCATTATCAGTTGCGCGGTAAGTGTAGGCTATTCGCAGTTCAATATCGATCTAATTGATGGCTGCAAGCCTAAGGTGAAAACTCTCTTCTCCTGCTTCAGTCAGACAAAGACGGCTGTTTGCGCAAATATTCTTATGTCACTTCGCGTATTTTTCGGTATGCTCCTCTTCTTTGTTCCCGGTATAATTATGCTGTATAGCTACTCCATGGTAAATTACGTCATAGCTGAAAATCCCGACCTTACCGCAAGAGAGGCTCTTAAGGAGTCCAAGAGAATTATGAAGGGCAACAAATGGCGTCTCTTCTGCCTTGAATTAAGCTTCTTCGGCTGGATGCTCCTTTCGCTTATCACTTTTGGAATTGCTCTTGTATATGTTGCTCCTTATCAGCAGGCAGCCCTCGCAGCATTCTATAACGAGGCAAAGGAAAACGCATAAGAAAAAGACTTCGTATTATTAAAACCTAAGGGCTTTCCTGTGCGGGAGAGCCCTTTTTTCTCCGATGCGGTGAAATTAAAGAGATTATTCATTAGGGCTGTTGTCAAATCTGTGCGGATGTGCTAAAATATTGTTATCCTTATTTTAAAAAAGGAGATTATAATATGAAAAAATTGTTAGCCTTAGTTATGATATCGGTTCTAATTCTCGCCCTCGCGGGTTGCTCGCTGCTTCCCGAGGAGCTTCAGAACCGAATTAACGGTATTCTCGGTACCGAGGATCAGGGCGGCGATAATCAATTGGGCGAGCACATACATAATTTCGTTGTAACCCACTATTGGAAGGTCAGCTGTACCGAGGACGGTTATGAAAACAGAGAATGCTCCTGCGGTGAAACCGAGGAGCAGACCTTTACCGCCCTCGGCCACGATATGAAAAGGATTTCGGAGGTTTCCCCCACCTGCGTTCAGTACGGTTATATAAACTATAAATGCTCCCGCTGCGGCAAAATCGACTCGGAAAGACTGAGTCCATTAGGACACGAGTGGGGCAAAACTGCCGAGCCATCGCGTCTTGCTGAATGTGTAAGAGAGGGCTGTGAGAGCGCAGGACTTGCTGACGGAAACGGAAAGTACGATGAGACTCTGAACTTCAGCTTTACCGAGGAGCAGGAGAAGGCTTTCACCGAAAAATACGATGAGGTTTTATCAATCGTGTACGGCTCGGAAAAATACGATCCCGCGAGACACGCATACTCCGAGACAGGAGAGCTTGCCGAGTATTACGACGTGATCGACGCTCTGTATACCGAGCTTTACGATATGGTGCTTTACGCAGGGGCTCAGAGACAAATTGCCGAGCTCGACTATTACTGTGATATGGATAACGCCGATCTTGAGGAGAGGTATTCCTATATGAGTGAATACTATACCGACCTTGTCGCAACCTTCTATTCGCTTGCCGGTCCCTTCTATGACAGCTGCTATCGCGAATTCTTCTACTACGGAATGACCGAGGCGGAGATCAAGGCTTATCTTTTTGACTGCAGTGCGGTCTCTAACCCCGAGTATATCGATCTGAACGCAAGAAACGACGAGATCCGGCTTGAATTCCTCGGAATTCTGAATCCTTCAAGAGGCTCTAAGGTTACCGAGCTTTACGCAGAGTTCGTTGCCAACAATAACAGAATAGCAGAGATAATGGGCTACGAAAACTACCTTGATTACGCTTACGAGATCTTATACGGCAGAGAGTATTCCTATAAGGATGTTGCCGTTATCTCCGACTATACGAAGGAAAATCTCTCGTCTGCTTATTCGGCTATTTACCGAAGGTATATCAACATTATGAATAGCGGAAATTATACCTTCGAGGACGTGGAGGAGTATTACAGCCAGATTTACTACAGCTTCTTTGAGGATATAAGGGGAAATGCTACTCTTAACGATTACATAGACATTATGGCATTTACCTCAAATCCAGATAAGCAGATAAGCTTCTCCGATGAGTTTAACGGCCTCATGTCCGAGGGAAATCTGTTCAGAGGCGATTACGAGGGAGCTTTCGTGACCTATCTTTTCTCCCTTGAGCTTCCTGTAGCATATTTCAGCGAGGGATACGACACGCCCTTCACCGTAGCTCACGAATTCGGCCACTATATGAACGAGGCGTATAATAATTCAAATTATAATCAGTCTTTTGATCTGCTTGAAATGCATTCTCAGGGTAACGAGCTTCTTTATCTTTTCTTCCTCGAGAATCAGCTTGACGAGGAGGTCTTCAGGCTGGTTGAGATCGAGCATTTGCTGGGCATGATGGATACGGTTATAGCCTCGCTTGCCGTTGACTCCTTTGAGCAGGCGGTTTACCTTAACAGCTACGACGGAACCTATGCAGAATATATTATGGAAGACGGTAAGATAACCGCCGACGAATACGATCTTCTCTATTCGGGTATTCTTTACGACTTCGGTGTTTCGGAGTATCACTCTTCGGAGTATTGGAGATACGTTACCATAACTGCTCCCTGCTACTACGTTTCCTATGCCATATCGGCGATCTCTGTGCTTCAGCTTTACGAGACGGCCGGAAGCGAGTCCTTCGATGCGGCAAAGGAGGCTTACCTTAAGCTCTTCACCTACACCGACACTCTTGAGAGCACCGAGGAGTATATGACCGCCGAGGAGGTTCTCGTCTATGCGGGAATGCTCTCCTACAACGACGAGGAGCTTTATAAGTTGATCTTCGAGTTTCTTTCGAACCTTTGATTTTAATTACTTTGATGCGGACAGATCTTCGGGTCTGTCCGTTTTATCTTTTAAAAAGGTTTTGGGGATATCTCTTGCCAAAACCGAATATTTAATGTATAATAAAGATATAAAAGAAAAAGGAGAACACAGCTATGACACGTGGAAACGTAATGGTCGGACAGTCCGGCGGTCCTACCTCTGTTATCAACGCAAGCCTCGTCGGAGTATTTAAAACTGCAAAGGATGAGGGCTGTAAGACTGTTTACGGTATGCGTAACGGTATTGAAGGACTCCTCGAAGAGAGGTACATAGACATCTCCGATTATATCAAAAACGACCTTGACATCGAGCTGCTTAAGCGCACTCCCTCCTCCTTCCTCGGCACCTGCCGCTTTAAGCTTCCCAAGGCTGAGAAGGCACCCGAGCTTTACGAGAGAATTTTTGAGATATTGAATAAGCTTGAGGTTAAGTATTTCTTCTACATCGGCGGCAACGACTCTATGGATACCATAATGCAGCTCTCCGAGTTTGCAAGAAAAATTGATTCGGATATCCGCTTTATGGGCGTTCCCAAGACAATCGACAACGACCTTGCCTGCACCGACCATACCCCCGGCTTCGGCTCGGCGGCAAAGTATATTGCCAGCACGATGAAGGAGATCATCCGCGACGCAAAGACATATCCTAACGACTCTGTTACCATCGTTGAGATAATGGGTAGAAACGCAGGCTGGCTTACCGCATCCTCCGCGCTATCTCGCTCCGAGGACTGCGACGGCCCCGACCTTATCTATCTCCCCGAGGTGGTATTTGATCATAACAAGTTCCTTGAGCAGATCAAGGAGAAGAAAAAGACTCAGAAGGCTGTTATCGTAGCCGTCTCCGAGGGCATTAAGACCGCCGACGGAAAGTACGTCTGCGAGGCGAATAAGAACACTACCCTCGTCGACTCCTTCGGCCATAAGGCTCTTGGCGGTACCGCGCTTTACCTCTCCGACTACCTTACCGACGAGCTTGGCATTAAGTGCCGCGGTATCGTCCTTGCAACCCTTCAGCGCTGCGCCTCTCACCTCGTTTCAAGACGTGATATAACCGAGGCGTTTATGGCGGGTGCGGATGCGGTTCAGGCAGCCCTTCGCGGCGAGACCGGTAAGATGATTATCTTCAAGCGTCTCTCAAATAATCCCTATTCCATCATCACCGACGTTATGGATATCCGCGAGATCGCGAACAAGGAGAAGTGTGTTCCCCTCGAGTGGATCACCGAGGGCGGAACCTACGTCTCCGATGAGTTTGACACCTACGCCCGTCCGCTTATCATCGGCGAGCTTTCGCCCTTTATGGTCGACGGTCTGCCTAGACATTTGTTTATTGATAAATAAGCGATAAACAGCCGAATCGGTGCGGCAAAATTTGCTTAGCTCTAAATAAAGTGATAGACCGTCGCGGCAACAAAGCCGAGACGGTCTGAATTTTTGAAAAGTAATTATGCCTAAATCAAAGAGTAAAAAAGCGGGATTTTCACCAAAGGTGAATATTCCTATCGTTCGCCTTAGATGAGCTAGCTCCTCACGGCTTCACTTGGAATGCGAACCCCATTCGCGCACGGACTAAGTGCGAACAAAAATCAGTAGCCAAGAGAGCGCGAACAAAGCAGAGTGCGCGAGGTGGGTTCTCGTCCTCGTCTGCTTCGACAGAATGAAAAAAGACCGTCAAAAAACGGTCTTTTTGGTCGAAGCGGCGGGACTCGAACC